>NVRZ01000129.1 GCA_002401055.1 Bacteroidota bacterium | reverse complement strand
ACCGACCTGATGAGATTATATTCACTCCGAACGGCGTTTCAATTGAAGAGATAAATAAGGCTGTTGAAATTGGTGTTACAATAAATATTGATAATATCAGCATTCTGGAGCAGTTTGGAAATATCCATGGATCTAAAGTTCCAATCTGCATCCGATTGAATCCTCATATTTTGGCTGGAGGCAATTATCAAATATCAACTGGGCACATTGATTCCAAATTCGGTATTTCAATTCATCAGTTGCGCCATGTAGAGCGAATTGTTGAATCCACTGGACTAAAAGTGAACGGACTGCACATGCACACAGGATCTGAAATTAAGAACATTGATGTATTCTTAAGAGGAGTGGATATTCTGTTTGAAGCCACAAGCTACTTCAAGGAACTGGATTTTATTGATCTGGGAAGTGGTTTCAAAGTGGCTTCAGCCCCCGATGGTGATGCCACGGACATCGAAGCATTGGGAAAAGCTTTGTCGGAAAAGTTCAACGAGTTCTGCAAAGAATATGGCCGAGAGCTTGAGTTATGGTTTGAACCAGGTAAATTTCTGGTTAGTGAGGCTGGTATATTCCTGGCAAAAGTTAACGTAGTAAAACAAACTACCGCAACTGTGTTCGCAGGCGTTGATTCGGGATTCAACCATTTGATACGCCCAATGTTTTACAATGCTTATCATCACATACTGAACGTATCTAACGTTTCAGGAGTTGAAAGAATCTATACGGTGTCGGGCTATATATGTGAAACCGATAATTTTGCATGGGACAGGAAAATCACTGAGATTAAAGAAGGTGATATTCTTGTATTTCAAAACGCGGGTGCCTATGGTTTTGCCATGGCATCTAACTACAACTCCAGATTGCGACCCCCAGAAGTGCTGATCAATAATGGTGAAGCGCATTTGATTAGAAAACGTGAAAATCTGGAAGATAATCTCAGAAATGAGATTGAAATAGTCCTGTAAAGCTAGTTGAGTGAGCGGGTTGTTATCCAGTAGCGATAGCCAATAATCGCATAATCCAATTTATTGAGTTTGTTCAGGTCCTTGTGGCTATAGCGAGGCAGAATTACTTTATTGATTTTGGCGAGTATCTTGAATAATGGCTTCATTGTCTATAAGACTTCTGCTTTATTAATTCCAGTTCAAAGTTAAAAGTTTCAAGTTTCCAACTTTCAAATAATGAGTGAAAGGTAGAAAGTATCAGGTAGCAATCCTTCTATTTTATGGTTTTTACGGAGTATACCCGACATTTTTACCTTTTTCACTTTGACTTTTGCCTTCCATTAATTCATCTCTAAATCACATTAATAAATGGCCCTTCTCCCTTTCTTGCTAATGTTCGACCGATGCTCGTCAGCACATAACCTTTAGATTGTGCGAATTCCATGAACCTATTTTCGCTTCCTTCCTTAACAGCCACCAGCAATCCTCCACTGGTTTGCGGATCACAGAGTATATTTCGTTGCTCACTCGTTACTTCGCCAATTTTGCTGCCGTAGCTATCCCAGTTTCGGTTAGTGCCTCCTGGTACACAGTTTAGCTCAAGGTATTTGTAAATTTCCTTGATAGTTGGTATTGATTCATAAGTGAGCTCTGCGTTGAGGGAGGCACCTTCACAAAGTTCCAGCAAGTGACCCAACAATCCAAAACCGGTTACATCGGTCATCGCTGAAATGTAATCTAACTTTGAGAATTCAGCTCCTATAGAATTCAGTTGAACCATGAGATCCCGTCCAATATTTTGATCTTCAGCTTCTAGCACACCTTTTTTCTGAGCAGTTGATAGTATCCCAACTCCCAGAGGCTTTGTAAGAAACAGACTGCAATCTGCTGTCGCTTCGGAGTTTCTTTTAATGTTGGCAATATCTACAATACCGGTTACTGCTAAACCAAATAGCGGTTCAGGGTTGTCAATACTATGCCCTCCGGCAAGGGAAATCCCTGCCTCATTACAAATTGATCGGCTACCCTCTATAACCTGATTAGCCACTTTAGCAGACAGTTCATTAATGGGCCATCCAAGCACGGCGATTGCAGTAATAGGTACACCACCCATTGCGTACACATCGCTTATGGCATTTGCAGACGCAATTCTACCAAAGTCAAAGGCATCATCCACGATAGGCATAAAGAAATCTGTCGTACTTATGATTGCTTTGCTATTTCCAATGTCAATAACCGCCGCATCATCTCTTGTGTCGTTTCCTACCAGCAGGTTTGAATCATGGGGCGCCTTACTACTGGTGACAAGAATTTCCTCCAGAACAGACGGTGCGATTTTACAACCACAACCAGCTCCATGACTAAATCTGGTAAGTTTTACGCTTTCCATAATTTCATTTCATTGTCTTCAAGAAACTGATCCACCAGTTTTGCATTCTCCACGGGATTATCAGATTCAACGGCTATAGCGTTCACTTTAGAAGATTTCCTTTTACTCAGGCCAAAAGTATATGCTTTGTCATAATACTGCAACGCAATCCTTACAAATTCTACATAGTCCTTCGATTCAATCGCACTGATTGCGTTTTGAGCTTTGAGTCCCCCTAGCCGCTTTTTTATTCTCAGAATACCAGCTATTAGCTCCTCATCTGGAAAGTTTGTGTACTCCTTTGCAATACGAACTGCTCGCTGGTTAAAATCCATCTCAATGGCCGCAACAGGGCCTGAACGTATTTGTACAAATAAGTCATCTGGAATTCTCACTGATCCAATAGCCTGACTCTCATCTTCAACAATAACGGGAAGTGATATATCGTAATCTTTCCAAGCTTCCCAAAGATCGTTTTGAAACTGTTCGGTTGTTGGTTGAGAACCCTGGCCCAAAGCCCCAAAGGACGATCCTTTGTGAGAAGCCAGCGCCTCTAAGTCAATGGTTTGATGTCCCATTTCAGCTAGTTCTTTTAAAATTTCAGTTTTCCCGCTACCAGTCAAGCCTCCTAGAATCAACAATTTCCAATTCTGTTTGAAACAATCATAAACCTTATTCCGATAAGCCTTATAGCCCCTAACCAGTACTTTGACATTATAACCCTCATCAGACAAATACCCGGAGAATCGAGCACTTCTCAGTCCACCCCGCCAGCAATGGACAAGCAGATTTTCATTGTTCTCAATAAGTGACACTTCCTCAAGAAATCTGGGAATTTTTGGCTCAACGATATTCAACGCTAATTCAATCGCCTTATCCTTTCCTTGTTGCTTGAATGCTATACCCACTTTAGCACGCTCATCATTGTCGAGAATGGGGATATTAATGGCTCCAGGCACACTACCGCCTTCAACTTCCTTAGGAGACCGTACATCTATCACCTGAGAAGAATCCTTCAATTCTATAAATTCTTCAATGTCAATTTCTGTAATCATGTACCTGTTCGGATATTTTATTCAAAAGTAGAAACATTAGGGATTGTCCGAGCAAGCAATTCATGCACATTTATTTCATAATTCTTTACATTTGCAGCACTAACCAAGTTTTTAAGACATGAAAACAATTAAAAAAGTAATTATAGTCCTCGTAGCATTGGTGGGATTATTGATCGCAATTTCGCTTTTTCTGCCATCCGAAGTTATAGTAACCAGAACGGCAACAATAAATGCCCCTGCCAAAGTGATTTTCGGACAAGTAAATGACTTCCGAAACTGGGTAAACTGGGATCCATGGCAAGAAAAGGATCCTGACATGAAAGGCACCTATGAAGGGCCTGACTCAGGTGTAGGTAGTAAGCGTTGCTGGGAAAGTGATAATGAAGAAGTAGGCAGTGGATGCCTCACCATAGTAGAAAGTGTGCCCAATATTTCAATTAAGACCGAACTGGAGTTTGAAGATATGGGTCCGAGTAATGGACTGTGGACATTTGAGGAGGTAGATGGGGCAACGAATGTTTCTTGGTCCATGCAGATGGATATGGGAATGAATCCTATGGGTAAATTCTTTGGCTTGATGAAGGACGGCATGTTAGGCCCAGACTTCGAAAAAGGATTGGCGTCCTTGACAGAATTGTGTGAGAATCTACCCGTAGAGGAACCCAGGCCTACAATAGATGCAAAAATGGTGGCTGTAGAATCTTCGCCAATATATTCTATTAAGGATTCTGCTTTGATTCAAGACTTGGAAGCCAAGACAATTGAGATGTATATTGCACTGGCCGGTCATGTCGCTAAATCGGGAGCTGAGGTGACAGGAGCAAAATTATGTATCTGGCACAAGTGGAACCCTGAAGGGTATAGTATTTTAGAATGTGCTGTACAAGTTGCTGAAACAGGAGATGGTACAGATGTTATCATGGCCGCTGCCACTGTGGCTGGAAACGCCGTTACTACAACTCACTTAGGTTCTTATGAAAGTTCAGCAAATGCTTATTTTGGACTTGAAGACTATATTAAGGCGAATGGGTACACCGTAACCGGACCTCCATGGGAAATTTACACGGTTGGGCCATTAGATGATGCCGATACTACAAAGTGGGTTACACAAATCTATTTCCCTGTAGAATAGCTAATGAGTTTTAAACGTTTGAAAGAGCCTTCTCAAGAAATTGAGAGGGCTTTTTTTCTATAGTGAAATTCTGAGCGAAGCGAAGAATCTTTCCCTTCTTGCTCGCACTGCGATTATTACCAATCACTTTTTTTATCTGACTCCACATGAGCCATTCCCTTCTTAAGCTTCTCAACAAGTTCTTTGACTCCAGCAACAGCCTGGTCCTTAATACCTTTCCACATTTCCGCACTCATTACATCATAACCACAAAATGGTTCAACACGCTCCAATTTCCCACCTGTCCCGATCTTATCAGTTTTATCTGAGTGCTTTAAACCCGTTATCGTGTATTTATATCTTGCTTCTTTTATATCCAAATTAAGCAGATAGTAGATAAACCCACCTTCATCAACGCCTCCAGGTTTGCTTTTAATCTTGAACATAGATTTAGCCTTGATCGTTCCATTCATAGCGTCTTCAGACTTAATAACATTAGGTGATTTATAGCTTGAAGCAAACCAAGCTTTTGCATTGGCGTACAATTCACCTTTTGATAGTCCCGTCACATCTACAACCTCAGTATATTCAACAAGGCCACTGGTGCCAATCGGAAGTTCGTCTTGAGCAAATAAAGAGGAACTATACAGTAAAAACAGAAAAAAGTATCTCATAGCAGTTATATTTATGTTAAGCCTCAAATATAAAAAACCTAAGCGTTCAATTCCAAGTGTATCAAATGCATTTATAAACGTATTGCCCATTTGTTTATCTTAGCCATCCTTCAAAATAAAAATATTAAAATATGAGAAAGTATTTAGCTACTCTAATCATTCCATTTCTTATGGTGAGTGTGGATGTACAGGCGCAGAAATCAAAGAAAACCGATAAGATTAAGGGAAAGTATAGTTCTGCCACTTTCAGTGGGCTCAAGTTGAGAAGTATTGGACCCGCCTTAACATCTGGAAGAATCGCCGATATAGCGGTCAACCCAAATAAAACCAGCGAATATTATGTGGCAGTTGCCTCAGGTGGGGTTTGGAAAACAAGTAATTCAGGAAATACGTACACTCCCATCTTTGACGGACAGGGAAGCTACTCAATTGGCTGCGTTACCATTGATCCTAACAACCCTCATATTGTTTGGGTTGGAACTGGTGAAAACAATAACCAGCGAAGCGTTGCCTATGGGGACGGTGTGTATAAGTCTGAGGACGGAGGCAAGTCATGGAAAAACATGGGGCTCAAAACTTCAGAGCACATTGGCAATATCATTGTAAAACCGGGAAACTCTCAAGTCATTTATGTAGCTGCTATGGGTCCTTTGTGGAAGGCTGGCGGTGAGCGCGGGGTGTATAAAAGCAATGATGGTGGCAAAACGTGGAAACGTGTATTGCATATCAATGAACACACAGGAGCAACGGAACTGATAATGGATCCAAGAAATTCTGATGTACTCTATGCTTCATTCCAACAAAGACGCAGACATGTGTTTACTTATATTGGCGGCGGTCCAGGTTCAGGAATACATAAAACAACTGACGGCGGAAAGACGTGGACAAAATTGAGTAAGGGATTACCAAGTGTGGAAGTTGGAAGAATCGGCCTCGCCATTTCGCCAGTAAATCCAGATTATATTTTTGCCATTATAGAAGCTTCTGACAAAAAAGGCGGCTTCTACAGAAGTACCAATAGAGGTGCAAGCTGGGATAAGATGAGCGATTACTCAACCAGTGGTAACTACTACCAGGAAATTATCTGCGATCCCAAAGACGTGGACAAGGTATTTTCAATGAATACTTGGCTGCATCATACAGAAGATGGTGGTAAAATTTTCAAAAAGACCGGTGAAAAGAGCAAGCATGTGGATAATCACACGATCTGGATAGACCCAAGCAACACTGATCACTGGTTAATAGGTTGTGACGGTGGTATTTATGAAACATGGGATCATGCCCAAAACTGGCAATACAAAGCCAACCTGCCCGTTACGCAATTCTACAAATTAGCAATTGACAATGCAGAACCATTTTACAACGTGTATGGCGGCACACAAGATAACAATACCCAAGGTGGGCCTTCAAGAACAACAAACAACTCTGGTATTGTTAATTCGGATTGGTACATAACGCTCGGAGGGGATGGTTTTGAAGCCGCGATTGACCCTAAAGATCCAAATATTGTTTACTCTCAAGCTCAATATGGTTGGTTGGCGAGATATGACAAGAAAAGTGGAGAGAAACTGGGGATAAAACCAATGCCTGGTAAAGGTGAACCCGGCTTAAGGTGGAACTGGGATGCTCCTTTGATAATCAGTCCGCACAACAACAAACGCTTGTATTTCGCTGCCAATATCCTGTTCCGCAGTGACGATAGAGGTAGTAGCTGGAAAGCGATAAGTGGTGACCTGAGCCAACAAATAGATCGGAATAAACTAAAAGTGATGGGGAAAGTTTGGAGTATGGACGCGGTGATGAAGAACAAATCCACAACAATTTATGGAAACTGTGTAGCACTAGATGAATCACCATTGCAGGAAAACCTGATATATGTAGGAACAGATGATGGTCTTATTCAGATTACGGATAACGCAGGAGGCTCCTGGAGCAAAGTGGCCAAATTTCCAGGTATTCCTTTAAATACATATGTGAACGATATAGTTGCCTCTCAGCACAATGCTAATGTAGTATATGCAACATTTAACAATCATAAAAAGGGTGACTTCAAGCCTTACATCCTGAAAAGTTCAGACAAGGGTAAATCCTGGACGGCCATACAAGGTAATTTGCCCGATCGTGGCTCAGTGTATGCAATTGCAGAGGATCATGTCAATTCAAAACTACTCTTTGCAGGAACAGAATTCGGGCTATTCTTCAGCATTAGTGGTGGAAATGAATGGACCCAATTGAAGAGTGGATTACCCATCATCGCGGTTAGGGATATTGAAATTCAAAAAAGAGAGAATGACCTGGTACTGGGAACTTTTGGAAGGGGATTCTACATTCTAGACGATTATTCATCCTTACGGACTTATTCCGATGATTTAATGAAGAAGTCTGCCCATATCTTTCCTATAAAAGACGCCTTGATGTATATAGATTCAAGGCCCTTAGGTAATAGGGGCAAATCCAGCCAAGGCGAATCATTCTATACTGCTGAAAATCCTCCTATTGGTGCAGTATTTACTTTTTTGATGACAGATACGCTTAGGACACTCAAGGAAATCCGGCAGAAGAAGGAGGCTAAGCTTAAAAAGGCAGATTCCCCCATTCCCTTTCCATCAGCGGCAGATATTCGTGCTGAGGACAATGAGGAAAAGCCATATCTGCTTTTTACCGTGAGAGATGACAAGAATAATGTGGTTCGAAAAATAAAATCAGAAACCAAGAATGGCATCAAGAGAGTTGTTTGGGATTTTAGATACACCGCCGCAACTCCCATCAAACTAAAGGAAGGAAAAGTTAGTCGATATGGAGAGCCAGCCTCTGGCCCTCTCGCGTTACCTGGAAATTATAGCGTGTCATTGGCAAAGAGTGTTAATGGAGTGATTACAGAATTGGTAGGGTCACAAAAATTTAAGTGCGTGAAACTCAACAACACCACGCTTCCGGCGAAAGACAATGCTGAATTGCTTAAGGCCGAAATGGAGACCTATTTAAACTTGCTAGATTGAACTGAGCTATCATGATTAACTTCTTCAGA
>NVRZ01000128.1 GCA_002401055.1 Bacteroidota bacterium | reverse complement strand
AGGACTTTAATTGGTCTCCAATAACCTGAACAACTCGTCCAACTTAGGCGATAGAATTACCTCTATTCTGCGATTTTTCTTCTTTGCTGCCGAAGTTTCACCATCGTCAATTGGGAAATACTGTCCTCGGCCAGCTGCAGTCAGTCTTCGTGGATGAATATCAGCACTCTCCTTAAGAATTCTTACTACAGCTGTTGCCCTCATCACGCTTAGGTCCCAATTATCCTTAATGGCACCTGATGAACTTTGGTACTTGTCAGAGTCTGTGTGGCCCTCAACCATCACATTTACGTCACGGTTAGTCTCGAGCACTCTGGCCAGTTTCACCAATGCTTTTTTGCCTCTAGGATCAATTTTGGTGCTTCCACTGCTAAATAATAATTTCGCTTCCATGGATACG
Source organism: Bacteroidota bacterium (assembly GCA_002401055.1). Lineage (GTDB taxonomy): Bacteria > Bacteroidota > Bacteroidia > NORP154 > NORP154 > NORP154. Next base: position 7,809 of record NVRZ01000128.1, on the reverse strand, counting down.
TAAACTTTCCCATTCCTCTCCTCAACCGTTAATCCACTTCCTGTGAATCCTTTCAGGGCATTAGCAACCAAATCCTTCAAACGTTTAACCGCTGCATCCTTATCACTAATTATCTTTTCCAAATCCTCCACCCTTTTGGCCCTATCAGCCAGCTCAGACTTAATCAAGTCCAGATCCACTTTTCTGGCATTTAGAGCACGCTCAAGCAATCTAAGTTCATCCTCCTTTTTTTGTAAATCCTCTTCCGTCATCTGAAGCTTGGTCATCAATTGATTGGTTTGAGACACGTTACCAGCCAATAGCTCCCTGTTCTTAGACAATAGAAGTTCATATAACTCATTAATCTGGTCGTAATTCTTGGTCATCTTTCCCAATGACGTACCCATTATACCAGTGTCCATTTTGAGCCCCTTTAACACCTTTTTATAATCCCCTATTTCAGATTCCAACTCCGATTTAGATGAGGAGAGTCTTTCGTTTTCAGACTTCAAAGTGGTATTGTCTACCTCGCAACGTTCACTTTTGCTTTTAAGATCTTCAACAACGCGGGGTGACACGCAGGATTGTGCAGTACATACCAGAACTGCAAACACAGGAATTAGCTTGAATAAATTCACGTTCTTTTTTTTGGAAAATTATTCGTTTGAAACCTAAAAAGAAAGTACAATAGCAACTTTAATTGCACAAAGGCTTGTTAATAAATACTCATGAGGTAGAAACTATTTATCTCATTTTTCGTTTCATTTATAAAACCTCTCTTTTAAACAATGGGAAATCTGAATGAAAACTGGCTAACGGAGAAGCTTGTAGACAAGGAATACAAGAAATATGTATTGCTGGCCTATTTACAAGATGTTGGGAAAAAGTTTAATAAGACAAAGCTTTACCCACACTTTGCCGAGCTAAAAGTTCATTGTACCAATCTGATTAACCTCGAAAAGCATACCAATCACTTGCGTCGTCAGTTTCCTTTAGCCATTTCAAATATAAATCTGGATAAACGGGAAATTAGATATAAACATGCGATCGTAGAATCCGCTATAATGCAGGAGCTCAGAGAGATCATTCAATTCTCTATTCCAACTATGCAGGCATGCATTGAAGACGGCAAGCAAATTTTAGAATTCATAGAGGAGCATATAAATATTGAACCCGTAGGAATTACACCGCTAAACACGAATGAGGGCTACCTGATGCTATGCAATCCTTTCAGGAAGATTAATTCTGTATACCACTACACTATTACGCTTTATAAAAAACCTGGAGAAGGGAGCAGGTTCATTCACACAAAATTTATTCAATCATACAACATGTCGATAGCAAACACCGTTGAATCCGTGAAGCGAGACGTGATTAGAAATTTGAAGATGATACCTAACCCTGCAACGTACTTCGTCGAAACTGATTTGTCCATTCCACTTAATGAGTCTTACTTACCCATTGCCAAGAAGATGTTGGTAAAATATGTGACAAACAACGAACCAGAGCAAATAAATTAAGAGCTCATCGAAATAAGAATTTTAACGATGCTTGATTATCGTTTTGTCCAGATCCGGGTAGTTGGGAAAACCGATGCTCTTCCGTCCAGGTCCATTTGCGCTTCTTGCTCAGTTCTGTAGCAGTATATTACTTCGTAGTCATTCTGCGGAGTCCTCACAATCATCGCATTGTCCTTGGAGTCCAGATTGTCATATAGTTGCTGTGCTATATCCTGTGAATCATACACGCCAAGCACTATATAAAATTCCGTTGCATCCCATGAGATTGATGATGCAGAAACTTCGGGTATGAGTTCAATACTTGGAAAGTCCGGTCTGGCGGTTGCCGCATCAGATGACGACGGTTGGCTGCCTAACTTGATATTACCAGAAGAGTTCGGTGGGCCTCCTGTTGGATCATTTGTTGGCAATGAACCATCGCCAGGAATATTTCCTGAAGGATTCGTTGACGGTGTTGGATCATTAGCTGGTTCGCTACTGCTTCCATTGATCTTTCTGTCCTCAAATGTACTTCCGTTTAGAGGGGATCCATTTCCCCCATTTATATTAATTCCCCTTCGCTTCTCACGATATTTAAACACTACTTCAAACTCTTTAAAGCCATTGAAGTCCACCACAAAATCATTTTGCTCCAGTACGAAGTTGTTACTGAATACAGTTTTAACAGATATTTTATAACGACCTGATTGCGGTACAAATAAGATAAATTCACCGCGATTATCAGTTAATGTGGAGTAGGTGTTACCAGCCGTATCCGCTCCAGTTATTCTAAGATCAGCTAATTTAATCGTTCCCTCTGATGAATATTCATCCCTTTCAACTTCTACGTGGCCTGATATCCTATTGGCCTTAACAAAAGGAACAAATAAGGTGGTTTTAGATCCTATTACAATATTTTGCTCATCGCCATTGATATTATAAAGATTCCCCAACTTAAAGAGTGGTGTAAAATCCAATTTATAACTACCCTCAGGGATTTTGTAATAATTAATTTCTCCGAACTGATCCGTGATCATCTCGAGATATTCAAACTTTCCCAATCGCGTCGAGGAAGTATCTGCGTGCCTGTCAATCTCGATAATAATATTATCAATACCCTTTTCATTATCATCGAAAGAACGGTTCCCGTTCAGGTCTTCATAACATACTATTTTCAAATCGTAATACTTCACGCGTGGTTGTTGAATCTCAAAAGCCTTTCTGAAACCTATGTCCAGATAATATGTACGGTTACTCACTTTTCCATATTCTGAAGAAACACGAGAATAAAGAGACAGGTTATTGTTAATGAAGAACATCCATTCTTTCTTTAAATAAAATTCAGTTCGCAAATTAAAATTCATCCTTTGGGTATTTCTACTGGAGTCATATGTATAACTGTTATAGGATACCAAACGAATGTTCTTTTTAATGTATTTTTCGAAATAGGGTAGAACGGTAATGGATTTATGAAATAATCCGCCGTTTAAGTATGCAGACTGACTTGAAATACTGTACGGGCCGTAGTAGTAATAAATATTAACCCCCCAATGCTTCTTCCTGAAATTTAACCCTGCTTGAAAATTGTAGAATGGCTTCGAATTAGCGGAGGTATTTAAAATCGGTTTACCATAGGCAGAATCCGCGTACTGCGTAATTTCCGAAAAACCCATTGTAACATAAGGGGAAATCAAGGTAGTATACTCGGGCCGGTAATGAAGTCTTACATTCAACCTATAAGACCTGGTTTTGAGTGTATCAATTCTATCCATATAGTAGTCATATCGCGCTCTGGATAGAAATTCAATATTTGGGCCTATCTGAAGAGTAATCTTCCTGTTGAACTTGGCGTAAAGGCTTGCCATATACAGGTTTTTTGTAAAAGACCTTTTGGGCTGTAATAAACCAAACCTATAAATTGCTGGATCATAGGAATATCTACCATACCTCACCAGCAAAGTATATTTCCGGTTGAAGTCATACCAAACATTTGCTGCCATTTCCTGGCGCCCCTTATATATACTCTGATGGTGCTTAGAACCAAACCTACTCATAAAGTTAAACCTGAGTTTGTTCAATATCCTTCCAGAATAGTCCAGAATAAAGCCAACTCCGTTAAACGTTACACCAGGATCATCCGTTTTTACGAAGGCTGTATCATTGATTCGGAAGGTAGAATCGTTGTAATTATGATAGACATTACTATATCCTACTAAAAGTCTGACATTCTGATTTTGTAGAAATGAAAAGTTGACACCTACTGCTCCCCCAGCAATATTTATTTTATTATAATCATCATTTATATAGGATATACCATATTCCAATCGGTTTAATGTTTTACCAATATTGATCTGATGCTCTAAAGTAAATCCATTAAGTGCGTAGAACAGGTTTCTAACAATTCCTGCCTTAATTTTATTTTTACCGAAGGTATACGAACCTTTCAGCCCTCTACCATATGCACTGCTTTCAATGCCAATCACAATATCTCCAAAGGTCACGCTCAAATTTTCGTCTTTATATGTGATCATCATTCTGGTGTATCTCCATTGCTGATCTGCATATTGCTTACCCGTTTTATTATTGAAACTAAGAAGGCTGTAATTGTTAAAATTATAGCTGAGCTCCCTCTTCTTTTTTAGTAAAATTGTTCCCCACACTCCTATGTTCAGCCCAAGTGATCTGATTGATAGCAGATTTCTTGCTGTCACAGAAAGATTCAATGGCGTCACCCCGCGTATCATATTGCGGTGCTTGCTCTTTAGAAACTTGAACCACAAGCCATAGGTCTCCTTTTTATCTGCTGTGGATGCGGTCAGACGAATATCCGATCCTCTCCAATTATGCATTTCATGACCATTCTCCTTTGGAATATATCTAACATCAAAAAATATGGATGTATCTGTGTTGGCCGGCAACAAAAAGTTTCTTACAAACACTCCATCTTCTGCTTCAGCCATTTCCAAAGCTTCGCCAACTGCAAAGTCGAGCAATATAAGCTCATCATAGTTGCCATTATTTTCGAAAACCAACTCAAATTTTTCGAACTGTACACGCTTTGACAAATACACAATTCGTTTAGGAGCAAAGAAGCGCCACTTACTAACTTTTGGTGTCGTTATATAACAAGTAGTACTCAAGAGCGGCTTTGCTAAATCATAGTCAAAAGTTGCGCTTACCACGTACGCTACTCCTCCTTTAACCGTTCTTGCAAGCACTAACCTGACCGGTACATAAGCAGACTCTCCCGGGTTTATCGATATGGATTTCGAATCATCACTTATCAAATTCCAATTCGCTGGCACACGAACCTTGGCCACCCCAGATATTCTTTCGGTTGTATTATTAGTGAGCTTGAGAACATTAAAATAAATGGAGTCGGGACTTTGAAAGGTCTTGTACTTAACAAATTTTATTTGAATGTTGTTCGTTACACCCACTACCACTGGTGTCTGTGGTGCTGGATTAGAGTCAGTAATACCTGTAGTATCAGGACTTTGGGCCAAAGATATCACTGAGATCAACACGAAAATAAGTGCTGTCTGGGCCCTAATTAAGAACGGGGAAAGCAGTATTCTGGATGAAAATCTCAATTTCACAATCCTATATCGTTTAGCACCCGAATATGCATCTTACTCAAATTTAAGACATTAAACGGATTAAATAAAGCTGGAGTTTATACGTGTATTATATATATAAGTTATAGTTAACATAAATACCACGAAACCTACTCTTAAAACCTTCAATCCTCACCAAAAGAGGCCAACTTCCGCGTGCACTAAGGGCACGTTGCATCCCCTGTTCTGCACAAAGTGAATATTAGCTCTTCCAGATAATGATCTGGCAACAGTGACTGATCCAGAATATTATTCCCTGGGGGGCAAGGACAAGGATTTGTACCGATCGTATAGGTAACAAAAATCTGATGAGTTGTTGCATCTGCAGTATCCACGGCAGTTGTTAACAAAAGAGCATCTACATTGGACAATGGGGTTGGGCCTGCATAAACAGTTGGACCTGCAGGAAGCCCTACAGCGTTTGAGACTTGCATTTCAATAACATTAAAAGGAATTGTGTTGGCACCATCATCGCTGGTAATAGCTCCATCTCCGTCTACATCCGCGGCACGAACATATAATTCAAAACCAATTCCACAAGCCAGACAGCTGTCTACATATGTCAAGCCCAGACGTGTCCAATTGGTATAGGTTACCCCTGAAGCATACTTATTAATAGAATTAAATATGAAAGGCACATTCCCTCCCGAAAGCACGGATATCCTCGCAGAATTATCCTCTAGGATCTTAAATTGGGCGAAGGCGCCGTTACAAGCGAGCAACAAGCAAATGGCTATAAGAAATGTCCAAGTTTTACACATCCACATCTGATAAATCTCCTTATCGGGGAAGTTTAAAAGTACTACAATTAGCATTATATAAAAAAAGCCAACCTTTTCAGATTGGCTTTTTCAATACTAAACTAATTGTATGTTAGAATTGCTCAAGATCCAGTAACACGTTGGTTACATACCTATCAGGTTCTGGACTAGGAACTTGATCAATAAGGGCAGTAGCATTCATTGTACCTTCTGCAGTACCAGCTCTCCACTCTATTCTGAATGCATTGTCGGTCTCATCTCCAGCGTTGCTATTACCAGCAACAGCACTACCACCAATAACAGTTACAGCAAATGCAGGAAGTGCAATAACACCTGCAAAAGCAGTGGCAGGATCAAGCAATTCAGCACCAACAGTATGGGCTCCAGTAGTAACTAATTGGAATCCAACATTATTTAAATTTAAGGTGTTTACCGGATCATCAACTCCAATAAAGTTAGCATCCTCAGCACCCATATCAAGCTCCCATCTTGTGGAAGATGCAATATCAAATTCTGTGTTGTAGAATGCCGAAGCACCAGCTACACCACCACCAGAGTTAATACCATTTGTGTATTGGTCAATTTGGTTAAACACAAATTCAATGTTGCCTCCATTGGTTATATTAAGGCGCAATACCTGGTTTAAGGTAACAGCAACCGGAATAACTGCACGGTCAGAAACAGGCTGTGCTTCCACCTCACTAGGAGCAAAAACCAATACCCCAAATGTTCCCGCAATAATCATTGTAATTAACTTCTTCATAGTTTTTGTTTTATGGCTCCCTACTTCTAGGCAGGCCCGTTTATAAATTGAATCCCTAATACAAATATAGCAGTTTAAGTTTATTATCAAAATATTGAGCTTTAAAACTAAAACCGCCAACTATTGTAGGTGTTTCTACGATGCAAGAGAAGAAAGGTTTCATGTTTTTCGACGAAATAAGCTTACTTGCTGACCTGAACACCATTTTTGTAGATAATCGTCTCTATTTTGACGCCCAACTCATCATAAATCAACACTGTTCCCACTCCGTTCTTAAGTGTGCCGCCTTCTAATTTAATTCCAATGTTGTCGTAATTTGAAATTACTTCCCACAGAAGCCCAGCTCTATATTTCCTTTCCGTCCATAATTCTCCATTTTCATGGTAGTATTTATAGATTCCGCTCATTTTACCTTCTTCATACAAGTATTCGGCTTGAAGAACTCCTCCGTCATAGTATTCCGTCCATTCCCCATAAGCCACGGTATCTCTGTAATACCCTTTGATTTTAACATTATCCGAAGAGTAATACCAGATAACGGCTCCATCGTATTTACCATCCCTGATTTCTCCTTTTTCAACAACACTGCCCGCAGAATCATATCTGACCAGCCATAAGGTGGTATCTTCGCCATTGACTACATGCTCCACGTCCAAGATCGTGTGACCATCTTTACCTTGCTTTTGCAGTTGAGATATTACATTATCATCCACTCCTTTTCGACAATGCGATTTTAGTAAGTGAGCTGCAGGTTTATAGCCGAAACCCAGGGCAAGACTCCAGCTTTGGCATGCCTCGTTACTTTGCCCTGAATAGAAGAGCGCATTCCCTCGGGAGTAATAGGCCTTTGAAAATCGAATATCCTTGTCTATTGCTTTGTTAAAGTCATTCAAGGCTTCGACGAAACTCCCCGATTTGTAATAGCCGTTTCCCCGGTTGTAATAACCCTGAGCATTGTCTGGATTTAATTCTATCGCTTTGTTAAAATCCATTAAGGCCTTGCTGAAATCGTTTAAGTTATACCTAGCAATACCTCTATTGCTGTAGGCCTTTGAGTAATTGCTAACTATTCGGATTGCGTTATCATAATCAATAATTGCTGCGCTATATAGTTTCATATCAAGCTTTACATTGCCTCTATTGTTATAGGCCTTGGCTGAAGACGAATCCAATTTCAGGACTTGGTCGTA
>NVRZ01000127.1 GCA_002401055.1 Bacteroidota bacterium | reverse complement strand
CAGAATCCATTTTAACCCGTACCTGCTCTGCCAGATGAACTTTTATGTATCCGCTCTTATCAATTGTACCGGTGAAGAAACGATAGACAAGCATGGGCAAGGCATAGAGTGGGAATTTCCTGGAGATGCACACATCCAACAATCCATCATCGAGTTTGGCATTTGGAGAAATCGTGGCATTATTTCCAAATTGAGAGGCATTTGCCACTGTGATGGCGAATGCCTCAACCACAATCTTCTCTTCACCTAAATGTATCTCGTACTCCTTTGGTGTGTACGTAAAAAAATGCTGTACCACCAATTTTACATATATCCACAATCCACGTGTCTTTGCCGTTTTGAATTGGTAAGCCATTTCAGCATCAAAACCCATTCCGGCAGTGGACATATAAAAGCTTCGGTTCTCATCATTCTGCTCTGATCCACCAGGGTATATGTTAATTGTGTCTATCCGTTGCACCTTCTGCTTATTGATTACACCTAGAGCGCCTTTCAACGAAAGCGGAATACCGAGATGCCTGGCGAATCCATTTCCTGAACCCGCAGGTATTATTCCAAATAATATATCCGTGTCCACGACTTTTTTCGCAACCTCATTAAGGGTTCCGTCACCACCAACAGCAATGATTATATTAAATCCATCCTCTATAGCCTTGGCACAAATCTCAGTAGCATGCCCCTCTTTCTCAGTAAAGAGCACCTCGTACTCATATTTATCTGTATCTAGATACTTATCGATGAACTTCTCATTCATTGATTTAGTTTTCCTGAAATACCGCTCTATACTGGAGCCGGATATAGGATTACAAATAAAAAGAATACGCTCTTTCACTTGACGGTAAGTTGGTTGGAAGTAAGTCTTTCGTTATAGCTCTGTATGATTGCCTTCAATTTAGTTTCAAGTTCAAGAGCCCCCTCTTTCTCTTCCTCAAGAAGATTGTTTTTAAGCGCTCCATCAGCTTGGTAATTAAATAAGGCCACACTTTTTTCCCTATCAAATTGCAGCATATAATCTCCTAAGTACAACTGATATATTTCGTTTAAAAAGTTCACGGAATATCCTTCATTGTTATTAAATACACTTTGCCCAAATGCAATATACTCTTCTTCATAGCCAATAAAATCCAAAATGCTCGGCATGATGTCTATGTGCTGGGTAACACGTGAACTCAGGCCCTTTAGATCTGAATTCGGCTTAAAAAACAGCAATGGGATATCATACATTCCCGCCCTTCCTACATAGTAAGGGTCTTTTGAATTTTCGGTATGATCAGCGGTGATAACAAACAATGTCCTGTTGTACCAATCCGTTTTTGATGCCTCTTCAAAGAAACGCCTCAACGCAAAATCAGCATAGCCTAAACTCTGATGAATATCTAAAGTTCCCTTCTCAAATCTATCAGAATACTTATCTGGAATAGAGTATGGATGATGAGAGGACAGGGTCGCAATACAATTAAAGAATGGTTCTTTTTGTTCTTTAATATTCTCCAAGAAAAAATTAAAAAACTCCTCATCGTAGATGCCCCATTTACCATCATAGTCCCCTTCATTGCCGTATTCAGTTCTACCCATGTACTTTTCAAAACCTGCCACACTTGTAAAGGCATCATATCCCATCGTGCCGTTGCTTCCACCATGATAAAAAGCTGATGAGTAGTTTTTTCTGGACAACAAAGCTGCTAATCCTTCCAATCTGTTTCCTGCATATACCGAAGTTATATAAGGATTATTCATAAGAGTCGGTAAGCTTGCCAGTATCGACGGGATGGCTTCGATCGACTTCTTGCCGTTTGCAAAGCAATTGCTGAACGCGAGAGAATTAGCTGCCAAGGAATCGAGAAAAGGAGTGTAACCAATTTCACTGTTATTGAAAAATGCGGAATACTCACTTGAAAAACTCTCCAGGATAATTATTATCACATTGGTTGGCAAGCTATCTGAAAAGCTACCCTTGTATGCATGTATTGGCAAAGGAGAATAAATTGCGTTAAGCTCCTCCTTGTTAAAGTAACTAGGTGGTCTCAGCTCCTCCTTTCCAAAAGTTGTCATTATTGAAAAGGGTGTATTAAGCACGAGAGCCATATTTTGAGAAGAAATATTGTTCCCTGCGTCGATTATTCCAATTGGCTTATACTGCAATCCACCCCTTCCTCCAATAATGACTAAGGCAATTCCAATTGCCAGAATAGCACCATTCATCATTAGGGATCTCTGTTTGGCCAGAAGACCCAAATCAACCTTTATCCCTTTGTACAATCGATTTCCCAGTACAATTAGTGCTATCCAAATGAGAATCAAATACCAAAAATCGAGGATCAGACTTGGTAACAAATGAATAAAGTCGCCACCCAAGGCGAACATGATTAATGAATCTGATGTCGCCCTTTTAAAGGTAAAATCGAAATAGGTAACATCTGACAAATTTGCAAAGAGCAACAGCGTGGTCACAACCGTAAAGAGGATAAAAGTTGCCTTTTGGTAAGCCCGATTTGATCTCGCCTTCAGAGGCAAAATATGTAAAAAGACAAATGGGAGATTCAAGTACAAGAGCGCAGAAATATCAAATCTGAGGCCATGAATAAAAATGAATAACCACTCTCCAATGGTGTCTGCATTAAAGTAGTCAATCGAGAAAGCAAGAAAAAGTATTCTGCAAAATGTGAACAACAGCATGATAATTCCAAGTCTTTTGAGAAGTATTATGATAGGATAAATATGCTGCATCATATAACAAATGTAAAAAATAGGCGAAACCTTTCGACTTGTAAGATCTAACATGTTAAATACTATTGCTGTCTTATCGCTCTGTATTAGCATATATTCATAATTTTACAGAGAATCATACTTAAGAATAATCGGATGAAATATCTACTCATAACCTTTTTTTTACTGCTAAGAATTGGTGATGGCACCAAAGACTACACATCAGTCACCGGATTATATCAGATTCAAATTCCTGACACATGGTTTGTTGAGGTTACGGGTAAATGGGGTGAACAATATTTAAAAAAAGGTGAGTATAAAGGAGATTTTGACATCGATATAAGATCTTTTCTTAAGGAAGCTGATGCCAAGGCTAGTTATTATGAATTGCTCCCAACGTTTAAAAATGCAACGCTAACACGGCTGAATGAGGTAGAAGTGATTATCTGCTCAGGTATTTTTGAAGAAGAACAAGAATACAACTGGGTATTTTATTTTGGCAAATATGAAATTTGGTGCCAGTATAAATTTGATCCAAAAACATTGGATGAAGCTGAACTTGCCGAAGTGACTAAGTCAATGGAAAGCATGACTTTCTTTAACATTGAATAGTTACGCCTCCTGTAACGATAATCACATTATGGCTGCGCTAGGGCCATTCAATCTGATCGTATTCCAGATTTAACCGTTAAAGCCTAGCTGCAGAATTAAATCCAATTCTAGCTCCCAAACCTTTCTATTTTTTATATTTTTACACGCCAATTTAATAACCTAACCCTGCCATGATTATAGTGAGTGCAGGTTAACAATTTACAAGTTGATGAAAAATAAAATTTCACTTTTAGCGGCAATGTTCTGCATTGTTAGCAGCGTATCTGCACTAAATCCTTCTAAAGAATATGAAATGACTCCTAAAGATGTGGACTTAACATTTGAAGAAGTAACTATTCCCACGGATGATGGTGCACAGCTTCATGGCTGGTATCTTCCAGCTGTGAGTAAAAAGACCTCGTATAAATTTATAATTATTAGTGATGATGGTGACGGCAATATGGCTGATCAAATTGAAATGGCGAGTAAATTCCTGACACTTGGTTTTCATGTCTTATTATATGATTACAGAGGCTATGGAACAAGTAGTGACTTTGATGTGAAGAAGAAGTTTTTTATTCATACTCAATTTGAAAAGGATCTTCAGGGAGTGCTAAAATTTGTACGAAAAACTTATCCTAAATTATCTAAGATCAGTTTTTATGGTCAGGGAATCGGTGCGGGCTTGTCTATTTGCGTAGGTGCCAACGACCTAAAAGTGCGTTATATTATTGCTGATTCTCCTTACACATATTTTGACGACATGAGTAAAACTTTAGGAGCAGCTGGAGAAGACTTTATGTTCCCTATGGCCTATGACAAGATCAAAATGGAACCGAAATACAATCTCGAATCAGTAACAGACTTGGATAAACTAAATGCGAAACTGCTCTACATAGTAGGTAATAAGGACCCAGTGTATCATGCCAAGATGATAAAAGTTATGCAAAAGCTTCGGCCGGCAAGAACTACTGTTTATGTTGTTAAAAATGCCACCAGGTCCAATACGTTTTCATCTGATAAGGAGGCCTACTATAATCAGCTCAAGGATTTTGTAGAATAATCGGCTTACCCGCTATATTTACTACAATGTAAGCGCCCAATCTAAATTATTGGTCGAGTTGTAGAAGCCTCACTCATTTCACTCAAGTTACAGGGCAATCTTTGCTAGATATTATTACACCCTTCTTATTTTTGGGCTTTGAAATATCCTTGGCTTCTTTTGGGTTCAAGCCATTGGAATAATTGCTATCAACCTTTATTTCAAGTACTTCCCTACCCTCCATTTGCGGAAATAACTCCTTCTCAGTACCAGGTTTAGTTTTGGATAAATTTGGAATCTCAACCTTGCTAGTATCCTTGTCAGAGGAGGAAATTGCCCCTGGCTCCTGTGCAAGTACAGCAGAGGGGCTAATAAGCATTATCAGTAGAGCAAGGTATCTCTTCAATAAATTTATGTTTACTCTGTTACAACCGCCTTAAGAGTTAGATGGTAATGAGCAGGTTCCGTGTTTGAAGCTAGGTGAACTGTCTTTTCAATTGAACCCAATTCCACATCTGGTGCAAGCTTAACAACTATCTCGGATGTTTCGCCAGGTGCTACAGGTTGATTGGGCCTGGATACCAGTATCAACCCTGGATCAGTGTTTACATTGCCAAAGCTTAGAGGAGTTGTTCCCGTGTTGGTTACCTTGAAAGAATGTGAACTCTCATCTCTTCTTTTCACTCCGCCCAAATCAGCATTGGGTTCATCAAATTCCATACTCGTACCAGGTGTTGAAGGTACTGGAGACGGATTTGGTGGAATATTGGTTGGAGCCGGGGGCACAATAGTGTTAACGGGAATATTAGGCACCCCGATTTCTGTATTCTGACCGTCGGCCCGGTTAGAACCTGAATTACCCGAATTGTCAGTAGCCGTCTGGTAAATTACCAGTATAGCAATTAATGCAAGCAATCCAATTTTTACTTGTTCTGTTCTCTCTTCATTCATAATATTAAATCAGTTTAATATGATTATTTAATTAGGTGATCAAAATAAATAGTTATTCGCCGATCAAATTTTTCGGCCTTTCACCACCCTTTGCTTTTTAACGTATTTACTTAGTCTCTGCAATTTAAAAAGAAGGTGGACGCCTCCACTACCTCTTGAAGTATAATACGTTTTCCCAGCGTATTCTATTTTACCACGATTGTTCTCCCACTCAGGTGCCATCAAACTATAACGTTCATTATCTCCTTTCACTGAAGTCCCAAATACCAAGACCGTGCCCTCTCCTACTTCAAAACTCACTCCCATGGTGTTTGTTCCGGGCACCTTCAATACCACGCCAGGGGTTCCTGCCTTAATAACTACCTGATCTAGCGACCTATCGTTTGTTATAGTAAGCGTGCCTTCAACCGCTTCTTGTTCTTGGGCGCTCCTCTTTGCTCTGTTCAGCACTATCTCGTGAGAATTATAAAATTGCAATACTTTCAAATCCTTATCTCCTAGTTTATACTGCTCTCTTATTGACTGTGTGAATGGAATTTTTGGAGAACAGCTGCCCAAAATCATTGCCGCCAATCCCATTATAAATATTGTTCTAATGTTTTTCATCATTTTACAAAGTTAGTTTTCTCACCTCATCCAATAATCATTCCAAAAGAAACGTTTTACAGCGAGAAATAAAATCCAAAGATAAATAAATCCTCTAAGCCATAATATAGCTTCATTTTACTAATTTTGAACTAAATACTTTATTAGCATGCGCAGAAAATTATCTCTGGTAGCTGGTCTACTTGCCATCCTGTTCCTCGGCTCTTCATACACACTTGTACCAACAAGTTCTCTTTCCTATTCACCAGATGTTGATGCGGGAAAAAATGAGTTATTATTTGATATGATCATGGACGGAATGCAGCGGGCACATTACTCTCCAGCCATCTTTAACGATGATTTTTCAAGGAGCACCTTCAGTATATTTTTAAAAACTCTGGATAGGAATAAACGATTTCTGCTTGCAGAAGATATTGAGGAACTCAAAAAGCACGAAACGACTTTAGACGATGCGATAAGAAGCCGAGACTTGACATTTTTTTACAAGGCCTCGAGCGTAATTGCCCTAAGAATAGAAGAAGTGAGCCAAATTTACCCTGACCTGCTTAACCGTCCTTTCAATTATTCTATTGACGAAACCATAGAGCTAGACTTCGAAAAGCGCGATTATCCAATCACAAAGAAGGAGAGAAAAGATTCTTGGCGAAAGTCCTTAAAGTATCAAACTTTATCCAACACGAATAAGAAATTGAAGGCACAGGAAAAAGCCAAGGAGAAAAGTGACACTGTTGCTATAAAAACATTTGCAGAGCTTGAAATAGATGCCAGAACAAAATTGATCAAGACTTATAACAGTTATTTCAAGAGGCTAGCAAAAATTAAAGAAAGCGATCGTTTTTCAGCCTACATGAACTCGCTCATTGGTGTTTTTGATCCACACTCCGGGTACTTTCCACCTAAAGACAAAGAAAACTTCGACATCTATATGTCGGGCCAGCTGGAGGGAATAGGAGCTCAGCTGCAAGAGAATGACGGAAGAATAAAGGTTACACGAATTGTTCCAGGAAGCGCATCGTGGAAGCAAGGAGATTTGAAAGCCGGTGACTTCATAACCGCGGTAGCCCAGGGTTCTGAGGAGTCGGTGGACATCACAGATATGCGACTGGATGACGCTGTAAAGCTCATAAGAGGAAAAAAGGGAACAGAAGTGAGACTGACGGTTCTAAAGGTTGATGGAAGTGAAATATTGATTCCTATTATCAGAGATGTTGTAATTCTTGAGGAAACCTATGCAAAATCAGTTATTCTCGAAAACAACAAAAGAACGGGTTATATCAAATTACCAAAGTTTTACATGGACATGAACAAGCAGGGCGGTAGGAGTTGCGCTGCTGATGTTAAGCTGGAAATAGAAAAATTGAAGGCTGAAGGTATTGATGGATTGATTTTGGATTTGAGAAACAACGGTGGTGGATCGCTTGGAGATGCTGTAAAAATGGCGGGTTTTTTCATCAAGGAAGGACCAATTGTACAAGTGAAAGGAAGAATGGGGGCTCCTTATGTGATGAAGGATAATGACCCGGAAATCTATTATGATGGACCCTTGGTAATCATGGTTAACTCTTTTAGCGTATCTGCATCTGAAATTGTGGCTGCTGCGTTACAGGATTATGAAAGGGCGATTATACTTGGCAGTAAGGTAACCTATGGAAAGGGAACAGTTCAGCGCTTTATAAACCTTGACAATGCCGTAACTGGAGATCAAATAAGGTACAGGCCACTTGGGGCGATCAAGATGACCACCCAAAAGTTTTACAGAATTAATGGTGGCGCCACACAATTAAAGGGAGTTGCATCTAACATTGAGATGCCTTATAAATACGCCTATATTGATATAGGGGAAAAAGAATTGGATCACTACCTGATATGGGACGAGATCAAACCAGCAGATTACACAAAAACTGGAATGTACAAGAATCTTAAGTTCATTCAGGAGGAGAGTGCGAAACGCATGGCAAACAGCAATAAATTTCAGTTGATAGACGGCAATGCAAAAAGATTAAAAGCCAATCGTGACAGAACCTTGATGCCATTAAAAAAGGAAGCTTACCAGGCAGACATCAATGTTATAGCGGATGCCGCCAAAAAATACGAGAATATTCACAAGGACAGTACTGGACTAAAGGTGTTTTCTATTAAAATAGATTTGGAGGCCATGGCAACCGATACCGCCAAAATAGAGAGAACCAAAGAATGGCATGGCAACCTGGTTAAGGACCTCTACTTATTTGAAGCTACCGAGATTATCAAGGATATGAATTCCGCCTCTGTTGGGATGAAGCAGCCGGTGAAGTGAGGCATAACCAACCTTGACACATTTGGTGCATTT
>NVRZ01000126.1 GCA_002401055.1 Bacteroidota bacterium | reverse complement strand
GAGGGTCAGAAACAGTGATGTATGACATTGCCGTAAAGCTCACTGAACATCCATTGGCGTCCGTTACAGTCAATGACGCATCATAGATCCCTGAAGTATTGTATATAACCGTTTGAACCTGGCTGGTTGAGCTTGTGGGGTTACCGCCTGGAAATGACCAGAGCCATTGAACGACACCTGACGTAGAATCTGTAAACACGATAATGCTATCTGGCAAGGTAATCTGTGTCGTGTCCGCTGAAGCTAGCATGATGAGAGAATTAGGCACCTGCCCATCTGAAGATATATCGCTAGAAAACAATTCAGCTCCATTTTCAACTCGAACCGAAACATAGTAAACGATACCATCTGTTAAGCTCAACCCAGTTTGTGTAACGCTGGTACTCGTTCCATTGTCAAGCCAATTGATAATATCCGTTCCTCCAGGCGTGGTGCCGATTGCATACCAATACCTAACTACCCCTGATTGCGTATCTGTGGAGACAGTCCAGTTGGCAGAAAGTTCAGTAGTGGTGCAAATTGTATCTACATCAGTTGTAAGGCCGTCGCTCACCGTTACATCAGATGGAGGCGTCCAATCGATGTTTACATTAAGTGTAGCAAGCGCCGACCAATTCTCAGCGTTGTCTTTAACTATAGATTTTATCCTACAGGATGGTGTTGACGGATTCGGATTTTGATAACGCACATCATTCGTTGCAGCTGGCCCAATTAATATTGTTTCCATACTGGTTCTTGCATGGTAAACTTTTAGATCATTGAAAAGCACATTCGCATTTCCAGTTCTTAAAAATGCAGCATTTCCTGAGGTATATGGCGAACTATCAATCCATTCTCCTACGAAAATATTGTCCTGATAGGTTTTGATTGAGCCAGTGGTAGGATCAAAAAGTATTTTGTAATCATACCATGTATTTTCATTCACCACCAATGCTGTATCGAGTTCGAGAGTCCATACATCTGATGTGACTTTATATATCTGGCATCTATTATTGTCTGCACGGAAATAAACAAAGTAACCATTACCGCCGTTTGGTAGCGCACCGTTGTCAGAGAAAAAGTGCAGGCCTTGCCTCCTGCTGGAACTTGCACCAGATTGAGTGTTGGCTTCCCAATGATATAAATAGATTTCGGCGTTCGTTTGTGTGAGGGAAGTGTAGATATTGGTTTGGTTTATTCCTTCATCACTTTGGTTAATATATCCGCCATTGATGGCCCAGACTCCTGTAGACACCGTCCATTCTGAATGGATTGCATTGTCAAAATTATCATTGTAAAAACCGTTTCCATTGTTTGCTCTCCATTCTGTTCCATCAAAATCCAGCACCTGGTAAAATACAGTATCCATTAAGCTTCCTCCGATATCTTTATCGGTAAATGTAGCTGTGAAATCCGTTGTTTCCCAAGTATTTGGATTGCTAATGCTGGTAGTTGGAGGGGTTACATCAGGACAAAAAGGAATTGAAAAACTTGGTCCATTTACCCAAGATGTTCCATCCCAGATACGCCAATAATAAACAGAATCAGGCTCAAGTGTTAAAGCACCTAAGCTGAATGGATCTTGAAAACTTGTTGGGCAAGTTGTTGTTGTGAGCCAGTCAACTGGTTTGTTCCAATAAGTTGCAAAAGAAGCATCCAATGAAACGTCAACCCACCAGCCAGAATCGGCGTTGGCCCATGAAAGGTTGATTGCGTAGTTGCTGTTAGAGCAACCAGAGGCATCGGTAGTAAGATTAATGGGGGTATTGGCCGTTGTAACGCAGGTCCAGGTTGCTTCCCATCCTGCATTGTTGGTAGAGCAGTCCGATCTGAATTCTACAGCCATTGAACCTCCGCTTGATGTTATTGTTCCGGGATTATTTGTTCCTGTGTAATAACCGATAAGTGGTGCCCACACAGAATTTCCGTCGTATATATACAGGTAGTCCCAGGTTGATTCCAGGTCAAAGGCGGAAAATGTGAGGGTAACACTGGAAGCGTTGGTTGGGGCAATAATAGTCAAGCTTCGCTCATCGTCACCATAGTTAGCGCCGCTTCCACCCGAATCGTAAAAGGAACTGGTGCAAGTGGTTTCCGTTATCGTGGGAGGAGGATCATTGATAAGCTTATAATAGTAATCCCAATCCCAGTTGTCCCCTGGATCAACGTGGCTTTGGTTGGGGTAGTGCTGATGCCCCTTTATTCTTGTACAAGATCCTGGAATGCTTGATGCGTTGTAATGGGTAGTAGCTGTCCATGGCCAGAATGCTGTTCTTATCGGATCAATTCCATATCCACTGCTTGCAATATCTCTGCACACATCAGCTGAACTTGTGTACATGGCAACCGTGTACCAGGCCGGATCGTTTACATAGCCTTCATGTTCAAGCCCAATAGTATATGGATTTTCTGAACCCACGTGCCAGGCTTTGTCGACTTCACATACCATTTGCGTTACTTGTCCATCTGAAGATCTTAGCACATAATGAGCAGATACATTGGCACTTGGGTTTTGGAACCAGGAGATACAGCCCGCATAGGACCCCTGAACTGTATGAATGGTTACAGCAGAAACTGGCGTACCACTTCTAGATGAGTAATTTGAAGGATCGGCGGCGGTCCAAATTGCAGTTGGGTAATCCAAACAAAGCTTCTGAACTTTCGACTGATAAGTATTGCCGTTACCTTGAATTTTCTTTGATGAAAAAGTAATCTTGCTCGCAGACAGGACTTTCAAATTTACTTTGCCAAATACCTTTTTTAGTTGCGTCTTTCCACTTTTATAGCCTAGTCCACCCATGAAACTCGCATTATTCATCAACATCAAAATTGAATAAATTTCTGCATCTAAAGCAAATCTTTGGCCATTACTACTATCAGGTAGTTCACTTAAATACTTTAAAACGGCAATATTGTTTTCAATAAATTTGCTTTGAATACCCAATTCAACTTGCACCACTGCGAAAGCTTTCGCATAGGCAAAAATGGCCTTCTCCGGATCTAATACTATATCAGCTTTTGATATTCCTGATTTTGCAGAAATTAAAGAGAGCGTATTTTTAAAGTAGCCTTTTCCATCTTTTATTAATCCCATTACACCGGTGTAAAGTGGCAAGCCGGTACAGGATTCTGCATCCGTGATTGGGTTGATGTTTTTAAAACGAGTTTTGGAGTATGATATCGCCTCTAAAACGCCTACTGGTATGCTCTTGTGTTGCTGGTAAGCTGTTTTGAAAAACAGCTGGTAACTGTTGTTTCCGGTGGTTTGGCCCACACATGCGCAGGCCAGCAAGCCAAATAGAATACTCAATAATGATTTTTGCATCATGGGGGAAATGATACGCGAAGGTATAAATACTGGCTGTATACTACAATCCAATATTAAATCCGATTCTGTATATAGGATTTGGATAGAAAAAACCTTTAGTATCCAATACGTTATATAAGAGAGTCAATACTAGGAATGAATTTTCACCTACCGGCTGCCGATAGCCTCCTCCTATCCAGAAATAATTAAGATCGCGTCGTTCTTTGCTGGATACATTTCCATTCAAGTCCAAAACGATTACATCTAAATTTATTAGTTCGAACTCTAGATGGGCAAAGAAGTTTTTGAAAAATATGTAATTACCAAATATACTTCCTCCATATATGTGAGTTTTGTAGTCCTTATAACTATTGTCTTGAAAGTACTTATAAGTTATTCCAACACCGACCGAGAAATCAGGATTAATTCTATATCCGAATACAGGGGCAATGTCAATGAATGTGTAGTTGCCAAACTGAAAACCCAATCCTCCTCCAGCATATACTTTGTCCCAATCAAACTTTTTTTCTTGCTCAGCTTTGATAGAGTCAACTGCACTGTCATTTATATATTCCTGAGCAGTGCAAAGAGTTGAAACGAGCATGAAGACCCCTGAAAGGATGTTTTTAAATCTTTGCATACTTGTAAAAATCTACGAATATCGAATTTGCGAATTACGAAATATACGAATGTTGGAATTTAAAATGGACGTGAATTATTTTTTCATACATCATCTAAGGTTTCCAGTTTTGACCGGGTGATTATGTGAAATAACCAATTCGTATATTCGAAAAAATTCGTAATTCGTTGATAGTCGGATACGAATTTTAGCCTTATCCCGAATCTTGATTAAGTATAAAGTTAGCAAGTATTTGCAAGATGATGTTTATAGGAAAAGGCAGGTTTAAAGAAGGTGAATTACGTAACATTCTTCAGGACTGAACTTATAGATTAATAAACTAACTAAATGTTTATTTTTGAACATTCTAAGTAGCATAGATTAAATCCACCTGTAACCTTAACACAATGGCAACAATACAAAGTGTAGTTGAAGAAATTATTAGTAATTCCCCTTTCTTACTCGAGAATATTGAAGATGGTATTATAAACTTGTCTTCACTTGCCCGTAAGATAAGGCCGGAAGTTATGGAAAGAACCAATCGTGAGGTACAGGATGGGGCAATCACCATGGCACTTAAACGAATTACTCCGAGATTTAATCCTAAAATCAATCTTAAGATTCGAAAGCTGTTCGACAATACCGGTGATATTATTGTTCGATCTAATCTTAACTATACTACATATCTTAACTCCAAAACTCTGGTTTCAAAGCAGATAGAGCTCCTAAATATGTTGAGTGAGAAGAGCAATGTTTTCTACATTTTCTCTCAAGGTATATATGAGACAACCATTGTATTAAGTGATTCGGTTGTTAAAGAAGCAGATCAAATATTCCAGGAGGAGGAACAAGTAACTCAGCTTCGAAATCTTTCTTCTGTAACTATAAAATTAATGATGGATGGCACCAATATCCCTGGGGTTTATTATTATATGCTCAAGCGAATATCCTGGGAAGGAGTGAATGTAATTGAGGTAATATCCACAACCAATGAGCACACCTTCATCGTTTATGAGAAGGAGGTTGAGCGAACGTTTTCAATTCTTAAAAACCTCAATCAGCTCAATTAGAATTTACTTCACTGAAGTTATCGAAGTAAGGTAACGTGCCCGATGTACTCGTGATCTACTCCGTAATAATCTTGAGTTCTAATCAGCCACACGTAAACATCGTTCTGAGCAATTTTCTTGCCCTCATTAGCATGGCCATCCCAACCAAGAGTTGGATCGTCACCCCACACTCCCTTAACCTTGTCAATTAAATCTCCCCATCGATTGTATATGTACATTTCAAATTCTTCCCCATCTACCCCCAAGCCTTTTGGCATGAAGTAATCGTTATCAAAGTCACCATTTGGTGTGAACGCGCTGGGCGCGAATAGAATATATTCACCTTCAATCACAACGATGTGCTGCACAGTGTCAGGACAGCGGCCTGGATCTTCGGTAAATACTATTAATGTTACCACGTAGGTTCCAGTATCCGTGTACATGTGCGATGGATTTGGGCTATTGCTGTGGTTATCTGCACCTGAATTGGGGTCTCCAAAATCCCAAATCAATGAATCAACATTAGAAGAGGATGTACTTGTGAAATCTACATTCGGTGATAGGATGGAGGTAATCATTGGATCAGCTGCTAAATTGTTTTGTGACATAATAAATTCTGCTGTGGGCAATCCATATACATCCGCAATTCCAGGCTGGATAACTGTGTCGATGCAACCGTTAAACGATATAACTACCAGGGTTACATCATAAACTCCTGATGTTGTGTAAACATGTGAAACTGAATCTGGATCGTTCGATATAGGACTTCCATCTCCAAAATCCCATAACCATGTTTGAATTGGAACTGTTCCCGGATCGGCTGGAAGGGCAACAAAAACGTAGGGCTCGCATCCTTCGCCATAACCAATGAAGTTGGCATCTGGAATCGGATTCACTGTAATGGTAACGGATCCGTTAACAGGTGGCGAACAATAATCTTCAATTGTGACATAGAACGTTGTGTCACTTGTTATATTAGGAATGTTCTGACTTGATGTCGTTGCTCCATTATCCCATGTGTAATAGTATGGCCCGCCATTTCCTCCTGTTACAGAGACGCTAATATCAGCAATATCTCCGAGGCAAATTGATGTATTGGCTGGGGTTAGCTGCAATGGAGGATTAACCTCAATAGTTATCATATTTGATGCAGTGCTACATCCGTTAGCATCTACAATAGTTACATTGTATTGAGTGGTGACTGTTGGATTTACCGTGTGAAGTGGGCTGTTACCCAAGGCATTGTCCCAGTTATATGTATAAGGAAGAGTACCTCCATTCCCTACCGCAAAAATATCCATGCTTCCGCCAATACATATTGTGTCATCGGCTGTAATAGTAATTTCTAACAATGAAGGTTCGATCAGTATTATTGACTGGAAATCAGTACATCCATTACCATCAATGAGCGACACGATATAGCCACCAGCATCTAAGTTATTAGCAACACCGGTTGGTCCTCCCTGATTCAGCGTATCACTCCATTGATATGTTAAAGGAGCAGTTCCTCCACTGCCGAAGGCTTCTGCAGAGCCTGAAGCATCTCCAAAACACATTAGATCCGTTGTTTGAATCGAATCTATGTTTGGCCCGGGTTGGTCACCAACGGTAACTGAGAATGATAAGGTACAGCCATTAGCATCGGTAATAGTGACATTGTAAGGATCCCTAGCTAACAAGCCAGATACATTGTCTGTTGTCGTGTTATTCGGATCGTCCCATAGATAGGTGTATGGCGGCGTTCCTCCATTTGGTACTACCAAAGCAGATCCATTATATTCGCCACAGGAAGATGGAAGTCCAGTTCCTCCAGCGCCTAATGGTAATGGTTCATTAACTGTCAGTGTGGCAACTTCCTCGCAACCATTAAGATCCGTTACGGTAAGCGTATAACTTTGAGGTGTTAAATTCGTAACGAAGGCGTTACTGCCAACATTTGGGCTCCAGGAATACAGGTAAAATGGCGTCCCGCCAGATACAGTAGTGTAAATTGAACCGTCATTGCCATTTGTGCAATTTACATCATTGATTGAATCCGCGATCAAAATAGGCGTAGGTTCATCTATTAATATGGTGCTAATACTTTGGCATCCATTGGCATCAGTTACAAAAACATTGTGATTGCCCGCACACAAGCCGACCGCCATTGAGGTTGTTTGGCCGTCCGTCCATATGTACGAATATGGTGATGTTCCACCTCCAACCATAACAGTTGCCCATCCATCACAAACTCCATTACAAGTTGCATCGTTTGAATTTATTACCTGTGATGAAAGCAACGAAGGCTCATTAATGGTAACCGTGGCTCCTGATGTACATCCATTTAAATCGGTTAATTCAATGTTGAAAACACCTCCCCACAAGCCAAATATTGTACTGGTGCTTCCAATTGAATTGGAGTTATAACTCCATGAATAAGTTATTGGAGGAGCGACGGCCGAAGCAAAAACAATTGCTGTTCCGTTACTGTCTCCATTGCACACCACATCCGTAACTTGAATGCTGTCCACAGTAGGTCCGCTGATGTCATTTATTATTACCGGCATAGTGAATGTACATCCGTTACTGTCGACCAGTATTGGGAAATAAGTTCCAGCAACCTGATTGAAAATACACGCTCCTACAGTTGTTCCAGGGTCATTCCAGGTAATTACATAGGGAGCCACACCTCCAACCACATTAACACAGGCTCCGCCATTGGCAAATCCGCATGTTGATGAAGTCGTATTCGCAACCAATCCAAGAGGTAATGGCTGACTTATAATTACGTTTGTATTTTCTGAACAACCACCGTTATCCGTTACAGTAACTCCGAAAATTCCGTTACAAAGACCCGTCGCGGAAAATGTTGTTTGCAAGGCAGGGTCATTCCACTGATAAGTAAATGGTGCGGTTCCGCCTCCAATACTCGTCGTAATGGTTCCATCACATAAGCCATTGCAAGTAACATTTGAAGAGGTGGTAATAATAACCATAGGCTGAGGTTCTGTAATTGTAACAGAGGTATCTGCAGTACATCCAAAGCCATCGGTGACCGTTATAGCGTGTATACCGGCGCATAGATTTATTGCCTGCGCATTTGTTTGTCCATCGCTCCATAAGTAAGTATATGGCGCTGTTCCACCGCTAACGACCGATTGCGCATAGCCCAAACAATCTCCATTACATGCATTGTCTCCAGATGATGTTATGCTGACCAAAACAGAAGCTGGGCTGTTAACCACCGTTGAGGCACTGGCCAAACATCCGTTGGCATCTGCAATATTGACAGTGTAAGGTCCAGCACAAAGGC
Source organism: Bacteroidota bacterium (assembly GCA_002401055.1). Taxonomy (GTDB): domain Bacteria; phylum Bacteroidota; class Bacteroidia; order NORP154; family NORP154; genus NORP154. Next base: position 53 of record NVRZ01000126.1, on the reverse strand, counting down.
TACCTGCAGTAGGAGTTCCCTGAGTTTGAGGGTCGTCCCAAGAATAAGTATAT
>NVRZ01000125.1 GCA_002401055.1 Bacteroidota bacterium | reverse complement strand
GGTTTTGTGATATTTAAATAAATTGGTCATGATACACCGATAAATATCGTTTTGTTATTTACTATGAACTTAACGATCAAATATAAAGTTTATTCGAGCCTGTTAAATTTCCAGTGGCGATGTTTATCAACAACAGATTATTTATAAAGAAAAGGCTAAATTTATCCGGTAATCTACAAAAGCTACCATGGCGCGCGTAAAAGGCAGAATTAAGGAACTTACCACATTCATCAAAACTGATGTATGGAAAATTCGCTTAAAGGATCAGAGTAAGAACAAGTCATTTCTCATAAAACAATTGCGAATAGTTCTGTTGGCATTAAGGGGTTTTGACGAAGATAAATGTGTTCTGCGAGCTTCTGCTTTGACTTTTTATTCATTACTATCAATTGTGCCCGTAGTCGCCATGATCTTTGGAATAGCAAAGGGTTTTGGAATAGAAAGCATGTTGGAGGAACAATTCAATACCGGTGATGGCGCGAACCAGGAGGTTATGAAATTTGTTCTTGAGTTTGCCAATTCCATGCTTGAAAATACGAAGGGGGGGCTGGTCGCTGGAATTGGAATTATTGTCCTGTTTTGGTCTGTGATGAAAGTGCTGGGAAATATTGAGGAATCGTTTAATGATATATGGGAGATTAAAAGAGCACGGGCGCTTGTGCGAAAATTCAGTGATTACCTCTCGATCATGTTAATTGCACCGGTGTTGGTGATCCTGTCAGGCAGTGCCACCGTTTATATTTCGACTCAGATAGTTTCAATAACGGAGAGTATTGCGGTTTTCGGGGTCTTTGTTCCAGTTGTTTCGTTTTTCGTAAAATTGATACCGTACTCTCTGGTATGGCTATTGCTTACCTTTATTTATATTGTAATGCCCAATACAAAGGTAAACTTCGGGGCGGCCTTGTTTGCTGGTGTTATAGCGGGCACTATCTTTCAGTTGACAGAGTATCTATATGTCAATTTCCAAATTGGAGTAGCGAGTTACAATGCGATCTACGGGAGTTTTGCAGCATTACCTTTGTTCCTGGCGTGGTTGCAAATAAGCTGGCTCATCATTCTATTTGGTGCTGAATTATCATTTGCCAAGCAAAATGTTGACAAATACGAGTTGGAGATCGATTCGTCAGATTTGAGTTATAGTCACAAGAGGCTATTAAGCGTGTTGATCACTCATCACCTGGTGCTCGAATTTGATAAAGGAGATGAAGGTTCCACAGCACAAGAGATATCAGATGACTTGAGTATTCCGATCAGAATTGTACGACAAGTGTTATTCGATCTGCAAGAGGTACATATTATATCCGAAGTGCATACTGAAGATCCAAAGATAGCGACCTATCAGCCTGCAAAGAGTATCAATAAGATCTCAATCAGCACTGTGGTTAACGCTATTGAGAACATGGGTGGCAACGATCTGCCAGTTGAAGCGTCAGCAGAATTGAAGACAGTAAAGGCTTCAATGGACGCTATCCAAACGACTATTGAAAAGTCTAGCGCGAATAGTTTGTTGAAAGATATTTAGCCTATGCCGTTAAATAGCGTCGCCATGTGCGTGGAATTGCTCAATCATCTTCTTAAGCTTCTTGTTGTCATGAAACGACTTAATCCTCAATTCACTATTTTCATCAATGTCTTCGGAATGAACATCAAGGTCCATTTCAAAATCGTTCATGATTTTGTGAAGATTCAAAACCCAATTTTCGTCTAAGGATAGTTCAATACCTAAATCCTTCATTACTTCTGCCATTTCACGGTGCATATTCTGAAGGTTGATATGAATATCCTTGTGTTCCAAGGTGTCCTCATCAGAGCATATAATGATTTTTTTGTGAATAGATTTCCCGGAATCTGATCCATAATCGATAACCTTGATCTTAATATTGGCATCCTCTTCATCCGAATTATAATGGCGCGCTAAAAAATGTACTCCGCCTTTGGCTTTGTCATGCGCATTTAAATGATGTTTAAGTGTGTGGAACTCAGATACATCATCGTATTCATGTTCGATTATGGTAGTATCACCATCTTCTATTTTAATAATTTTTACAAGAATCCTGTCATCCCCATTATCGTCGTCGTCAATGATGTTGACAAAGGCATGACTTGCGCTAAATCCAATTAAACCAACAAGCAGCAATGCGGCAATTGCCCCTCGAGTATAACGTCTGAATAGATACTTTTTTCCCATTTTTTAAGTTTTAGTCTGAGTTATAAAGTGCTTATCATTTGAATTTTGCTTTTAACTGTAACAAATTTAAATAAGAAGTGAATACCAGCGTCTTTAAGAATTCATAACATTTGTTAAAAAATGTTAAACCCGGAATTCGCTGGCTATTCTGGGGTAAATTTGGCTTATGAACAAGAAATTTCTCAATATGTCAATTGTGATGGTCAGCCTAGCACTGGTTGGGTTAATCTTGATTCAGATGTATTGGATAAAGCATGCTATTTCCTTGAAGGAGCAGCAGTTTGATCAAGGCGTTGCGGAAGCGTTGTCAAATGTTGTGAGGGGTTTGGAAAGGCAGGAGGCGTTGACCGTGGTAAGGCGTTTCGGGGGGCAAAGAGACAGGATGAAACATCTTGCCCAATTAGATAGAAGAATTGACAGCATGGAGGGACATCTCTCTTCAATATCTACAGCGAATGCTGGAGATGTTGTGATTTTTGATCATTCGCAGAACGGAAACGCTCGAGAACATCTTAGGCTTGAAGTTCGGACTGACAGCGATTCGGACAATACGCGCATGTCCTTCAACAGTTTAGCTCATTCTTTCTTTTCCGGAGATGCACAACAGCTCTTGGATTTCAATATTGAGATAAATGATAACGCGTTTAAGATGAGCATTGACGGATTCCATCAATTTGCCAAGAAACTGCACATGGATTCATCTAAAATGCACAGGAAATTGGGCATGGTTAAGGAGATAATGCGAGAAATGGTAATAGTTGATATTCAGGGTGGTACGAGGCAAAGGGTTGACCCAGCAATCATTGACTCAATGCTTGAACTTGAGCTTGAACAAAAAGGTATTAGTCTGGATTTTGCATCAGGAATTTTTGATTCTCATGACAATGCCGTTGTTAAAATGAAGAACCGTGATATCCTACCTGAAATATCTAAATCGCCATATAAGGTTCACCTATTTCCGGCCAATGTGTTTTCAGAGCCTACCTTTTTGAGTGTGTTTTTCCCGGATAAAAGCAAATATTTGTTAAAGACAATGTCAGGAGTTCTGTCTCTGTCTATCGTTATCACACTTGCAATAATTTTTAGTTTTTATTACACGATCAAAACTATCTATGAGCAAAAGAGGGATTCAGAAATAAAAACTGATTTTATTAATAACATGACTCATGAGTTAAAAACGCCAATCTCTACAATTGCTTTGGCGGCAGAAGCCATTGGAGATCGTGGCATTAAAACTTCTCCTGAGAGAATGAGTAACTATGTAAGAATGATTCAGGACGAAAATAAGCGCTTAGGTAAATTGGTAGAGAATGTATTGCAAACCGCGGTATTGGATAAAGAGAGCTTTGTTCTGAGTCGTGAGAATGTGAGTACTAGCGAACTGGTGAACAATGCTGTGGCAAAGATGGAAATGCAGGTGCTCAAAAAGAGTGGAAAATTGGAAGTGAATCTCACCAGCTCGGATGTAACGATCTTTGCTGATCAGTTTCATCTTACCAACGCGATTACCAATTTGATTGATAATGCCGTGAAATATTCTCCCGATGCACCGCTAGTGGAGTTGTCCACTAAAAAGACGAAAGACGGTGTTGTTATAACCTGTTCTGACAAAGGGATTGGCATAAGCAAAGAGGATAGAAAAAAGATCTTTGAGAAACTCTACAGGGTTCCAAAGGGGAATATTCACAATGTAAAAGGATTCGGACTAGGGCTGAACTACGTGCAAACTGTAATTGAAAAACATGGTGGCACTATAGGAGTGAAGAGTGAAATAAATAAGGGAAGCTCCTTTGAAATTTTTATTCCAAGCATCAATGGATAATCTAAAAGTATTGGTAGTTGAGGATGATCCGAACTTGGGCACGATTTTAACTGAGTACCTAGAAGCAAAAGGATACGACCCTACTTTATGTGTGGATGGCCAGAAAGGATATGATGAGTTTGTGAAGGGTCAATATCAGTTTTGTATTCTGGACATAATGATGCCAATTAAGGATGGTTTTACCCTAGCACGGGAAATAAGGAAAACAGACAAGGTTGTTCCAATTCTGTTTCTTACGGCCAAGTCACTCAAAGAAGATACAATTGAAGGATTCGCCGTTGGAGCGGATGATTACCTGACAAAACCTTTCAGTATGGAGGAATTGCTGGTGCGAATGAAAGCTATTCTGAGACGCACACGGGCTCAAAGCACAAGAAAGGCTGGTAAAAAGCAACACATCATAGGGAGTTTTAAATTCGACGAGCTTCATCAAACCTTGTTGATCGGCAAGAAGTCAACTAAACTCACATCAAAAGAAAGTGATTTGTTGGGCCTGCTCTGTAATACGGGAGCTGAGACATTGGAGAGGGAGTATGCTCTAAAGTCTATTTGGGGCGATGATAGCTATTTCAACGCTCGAAGCATGGATGTTTATATCGCCAAACTCCGTAAATACCTCAAGGCCGATCCTTCCGTGGAAATTGTGAATGTGCACGGTCGTGGATTTAAGCTAATAGGAGTTAGGTCCTAGTTGAAGCTTGTGAATTACAAAGAGATGAGTTCCTTTTAAGAGGATAGTTTTGCGAGATTTTCTTCCACTACAGTCATTCGGTCTTGGTTGTTGATCACTACGGGTTCCGCAACTCTTTCCTTACAATCCTCCATGGGGCAGCGTTCGCAAGTTTCATTAACTACCCTGGTCACAATGTTTCGGTCGTCCAGAAAGTGAAGTTTCTTTTTCAAATGTTCATCAATCAAAAATCCTATGGTAACGCTAATGTGAGAATTTCGCTCTGGTGAGTTGGGCTTGGCAATTGAAATGCATAAATATTCATTTTCTGTTCCCAGATAACTGGATTTCTGGACGGCAACAATGGGGTCGCTCGTCTTTCTTTTCTTTTGGAGTTTCTTTAAATCCTCGATGATGTTGAGTGATATCCACCTACGACAATAGTGTTCGCTCAATTCATTGCCATGTGGACTGTGCAGCTTTGAAAGATGCAATTCCTTCGTAAGCTGATACACTTTGGTGTTGCTCTTATGTGAAAATCTCAAAAAGAACAAGTTTTTTATTCCGAAGTACCGAGGCAATAGGTTGGTAAGTCGGTGCAAAAACATCTCAGGAGATGCTTCATATTTGCTCATGAGCGACAGGAATTCTTTGCTGTCCCAATCAGGAGTTTTGAAAAACTCTCTTAAATCTTCAATAACCAACTCACGGTTTAGAAGCAATGCTACCGCAAAATATGACGCTTTGAAATTCGCAAGTACTTCTTCAAATGATTTGGCCTTATATGGTGGTGTAGTGTGAGGCCTTTCATTTAATTCAAGGAAATTAAAAGCAATTTCTCGAGCGAGTAAAAATGCCTTTTGAGATTCTGAGAGCCCATCATTGATCATTAATGTTTTAGATTCAGGAACGAAAACTGACCTAAAATGTCCTAAGGTTTTGTTTTTGGTAAGCTTCTCCTTGTCAATAGTGTAGCCGTATTGGCTTTCCAATATGTTGTACAGGTGCTTGCGGTTTAGCTGAGCCTTCGCTTTTATCTTAAATTTTTCAGTGAATGAGTCTACAGCATTTTCGAGTTCTTCAAAATAGTTATCGTGCATCTCCTGATAGGATCGTAGCGCTGCCAGGTAAAAATGCTCTTGTTTCATTTCATAATTTCTAGCAATTTCCATCACCGTACTTATGAATGCATTCATCTTTAGAGGTGCATTGGAGATCAACTCAATCAATTTCCCTGGCTCTATTCCAAACATTTCTAGGGGGAACTCTTTGAACACATGTGAGTTCAGAAAATCTGAGACTGGTTCCAGTTTTTTGCTCAATTTAAGTGAAACCAGTTCGTCGTACTTCACGCTTAGCGCTTCTGCTAATGCGAATATTTTGTCTGATTTAGGATATTTCTTGCCCTTTTCTATTTCGTTTAGGTACGAGTTTGATAGCCCACAACGTTCAGCCAATTCCGCAGGAGCAAGCTTCTTTTTTTGACGCAATTCTTTGATTTTCAAGCCGAAAATCAGTTTTATTATTTGACTTTGAGATATCATTTTGTGTAGCAAATATACTAAAATTGCAAAAAACATAAAATAAGCGAAAATTCGCTTGGAAATTAAATTCGCTAGTCTTAGATTTGTAACGAAAAGAATAATAGAGCAGAAGTGATACAAGAATTAGAGGCAGTGGGTCAGGACATTAAAGTACAGGGAATTGTGACCGAAGCTTATGCTGAAATCCTTTCAGAGGAAGCATTGGCATTTCTGGGCAAGCTGCACAGCAAGTTTAATGTTACGAGAAAGAAGTTGCTAGCTAGCAGAGAATTGCGCCAGGTTGAAATTGACAATGGCAATTTTCCGGATTTTTTGGAGGAGACAAAAGAGATAAGGGAGGGCACTTGGTCCATTGATCCAATTCCCTCTGATTTGGTAGACAGAAGAGTTGAAATAACTGGGCCTGTAGAGCGCAAAATGGTTATTAATGCTCTTAATAGTGGTGCCAAGGTATTTATGGCGGATTTTGAAGATTCAAATGCCCCCACCTGGGCCAATGTAATTGATGGACAAATTAACTTAAGGGACGCAGTAAGCAAAACAATTTCGTTTACGAACCCAATTAATAAAAAACGCTACCGGCTCAATAAGGTGATCGCTACATTGATAGTGAGGCCTAGGGGATGGCACCTAAATGACAAAAATATTACTGTTAATGGCGAGCTGATCAGCGCTTCATTATTGGACTTTGGACTCTATTTCTTTCATAATGCGAAGAAGTTGATTAAGAATGGTTCAGGTCCATATTTCTATTTACCGAAACTTGAAAATCACCTGGAGGCTAGATTGTGGAACGATGTGTTTGTATTCGCACAAGAAGAACTTGGTGTTGACCAAGGAACAATAAAGGCTACTGTTCTAATTGAGACCATTCTGGCCAGTTTTGAGATTGATGAAATTTTATGGGAACTAAAAAATCACTCAGCCGGACTCAATTGCGGAAGATGGGATTATATATTCTCTTTTATAAAAAGGTTTAGAAATCATCCTGAATTCCTATTTCCCGATAGAGCGAGTATCACTATGACCGCTGATTTTATGCGCGCATACTCGCTTCTGGTTATTCAAACTTGCCATAAAAGAGGTGCACATGCAATCGGCGGAATGGCAGCTCAGATTCCTATCAAAGGAGATCTAGAAGCTAATGAGAATGCAATTGAAAAAGTAAGGAATGATAAAATTCGTGAGGCAAAAGATGGGCACGATGGCACATGGGTGGCGCACCCGGCCCTGGTTTCTGTAGCCATGGATGTTTTTGATGAATACATGCCAATGGCCAATCAAATACACAACTTGCGTGAAGATGTCACTGTGTCAGCCAAGGATTTAATAGCGCCATTCAAAGGCGATATCACTGAAGAAGGATTGAAAGTTAACATTGACGTGGCCATCCAGTACATGGCATCATGGCTTAATGGAAATGGATGCGTTCCCATCTATAATTTAATGGAAGATGCTGCAACTGCTGAGATTTCAAGAGCACAGATTTGGCAATGGATAAGAAATGACAATGCAATATTAAAAGATGGAACACCAATTACGGCTGAATTGTACAAATCTCTCTTACCTGTACAGCTTGCTCATATCCGAAAGATGGTTGGAAATGAACAGTATGAAAACGGAAAGTATGAACTGGCGGCGGATTTATTTAACGATCTGGTCACAGACGACAATTTTGCAGAATTTTTAACACTCCCAGCTTATAAATACATTAACTAAAAACAATGATCAATCACTTATTAAAAAACCGACAAACTTCAATTGAAGGATCCTCTCGAAACCTAGCCGCAGCCAAGCGGATAATGACGATTGCCTCTCTCGGAAGTGCGGTTCGTATTTTAAAAGACAAAAACAAAGCAGAACTCAATATTAACGATTACTAATCCTCAAACCATGAAAAGTAACAACATAGTTAGCGAAAGAGAATTGGCAACTGGAGCATATCACGGTATTGCACCAGCTGACAGCAATTCTGATACCAACTCAACTATATACCATGAGAATTCTTCAGTTTTTTCTGATGAGGCGGGTAGGTACAGTGAAGTGCTTACGGAATTATCCAGCAATGAATTTTTGTTTAATCCTTCTTTTTA
>NVRZ01000124.1 GCA_002401055.1 Bacteroidota bacterium | reverse complement strand
GCACGCCAACAATCCATGGCTACAAGAACTTCCAGATCCTGTTTCGAAAGTGTGCTGGGACAATTATATCACAATGAACCCTTCTCAAATGAGGGAGCTCAATTTTAATACAACGTTGGGGCAAGTTGAAGAGGCTGCGGTAGTTGAAATAAGTATAAATGGGATCACTATAAAAGCGCCAGTTTATCCTCAGTATGGACAGGCGATTGGAACGATTGGTCTTGCTGTGGGTTATGGAAGAAAGGGCTCTGGGAAAACAGGAGACGGCGTAGGGGTCAATGCATATTCAGTAGCTTCATTTAAAGATGGAAGCATCTCTTTTGAACCTGGAATTGTTGAAATGAGCGGGTCAGTAGGAGGCTATCATATTGCAACGATACAAACACACCATACAATGATGGGTCGTGCCCCTGTTCGGGAAACGACTTTAGAAGAATTTAACGCTGATCCAAAATCAGGTAACCCTGAAGTGCTGATTCCAACAGTTGACCATTTGTTAAAGTCTCCTGAGGAAGTTGATTTATGGCAAAGTTTTCCAAAAGAGGGGCATTTTTGGAATCTTTCTATTGACCTCACAGCATGTATTGGATGCGGAGCTTGTGTAGTCAGTTGTACATCAGAAAATAATGTACCCGTTGTTGGAAAGGATGAAGTGAGAAGGAGTCGGGAAATGCACTGGATCAGAATAGATAGGTATTATAGTAGTGATGAAGAGCAGAAACCAGAAGACGATAGAGACTTGAATGCAATGGAGGTTCCATCTAACTCAGGGAGCCTATCCGTGGTTTTTCAGCCGCTCATGTGCCAGCATTGTAATCATGCACCTTGTGAAACGGTATGTCCCGTGGCGGCAACTACACATAGCAACGATGGGCTCAACCAAATGATCTACAACAGATGTGTGGGAACAAAGTTCTGCTTGAACAACTGCCCTTATAAAGTGAGAAGATTCAATTGGTTCAACTACAAAAAGGATGATCAATTCGCGGACGTGAACCCATCACAGGATGACTGGGGAAAAATGGTTCTCAATCCAGATGTAGTTGTAAGGTCAAGGGGTGTAATGGAAAAATGCTCAATGTGCATTCAAAGAATACAGGGAGGTAAATTAACGGCGAAAACAGGCAAGAGGAAATTAGTTGATGGGGATATTCAAACTGCTTGTGCTACTGCCTGTCCAACGCATGCTATCAAATTTGGGGATGTAAATGATAAGACAAGCGAAATGGCTGAGCTAAAAGAAAATCCAAGAGCATATTATTTATTGGAAGAATTAAATACACAACCTTCTGTTAGGTATCTGACAAAGGTTAGGAATAAGAACAAAGCATAAGGACAAGTAGATGTCAAACATTGTATCTAAAATAAGAGAACCACTTATACTAGGCGATAGGACCATCCACGATATTACGTTGGATGTTGCAAAGTCCGTCGAGGGTAAAGCGAATAAGTGGTGGTACATTGTGTTCGGGCTTTCTGTAGCCGCAGCCACTTGGGGCGTTTGCTGCATTTTATATACGGTAGGAGTTGGAATCGGATCGTGGGGAGTAAACAAGACCGTAGGTTGGGCCTGGGACATTACAAACTTTGTTTGGTGGATTGGAATTGGTCATGCTGGAACATTGATTTCCGCAGTTCTTTTGTTGTTCAGACAACGTTTCAGAATGGCGATCAACCGTTCGGCTGAGGCCATGACAATTTTTGCGGTAATGATGGCCGGCTTATTTCCTATTCTGCATATGGGAAGACCTTGGCTAGCATACTTCAACATACCTCTTCCTAATCAGCTGGGATCACTTTGGGTTAATTTTAACTCGCCATTGGTTTGGGACGTTTTTGCGATCTCAACTTATCTAACTGTATCTATTGTGTTTTGGTATCTAGGCTTGATTCCTGATTTTGCAATGATCAGGGATAGAGCTCGTGTTAGAGGAAATGCCATGTACGACAAGGTGTATAGCTTACTTAGCTTTGGATGGAGTGGAAGAGCAAGGGATTGGAGCAGATTTGAAGAAGTTTCTTTGGTGCTCGCAGGACTGGCAACTCCACTTGTTTTTTCTGTTCACTCAATTGTAAGTATGGACTTTGCTGCGGCGATTGTTCCAGGCTGGCATACAACGATCTTTCCACCTTATTTCGTTCTTGGAGCATTATTCTCTGGATTTGCCATGGTTATTACACTTACGGTTACTATGCGTAAAGTAATGGGGCTTGAAAATTATATTACTATACGGCACGTGGAATCGATGAACTACATTATTATGCTCACAGGCTCATTGGTTGGAACAGCATATATTACCGAGTTGTTCATGTCTTGGTATTCAGGGGTAGAGTATGAGCAATATGCCTTTATTAATCGGGCAACTGGCCCGTATTGGTGGTCATATATGATCATGATGACCTGTAATGTGGTAACTCCTCAGCTCTTTTGGATTAAGAGTATAAGAACAAGTTTTGTGGCCTCATTTATTATTGCATTCTTTGTCAATATTGGAATGTGGTTCGAGCGGTTTGTAATCATTGTAACTTCTCTTCACCGAGATTACCTTCCCTCTAGCTGGACTATGTTCCACCCAACTTTTATTGATATTGGATTATTTGTTGGAACAATTGGAATATTCTTCACTCTGTTCTTGCTGTTTGCCAGGGTATTCCCTGTAATTGCACAGGCCGAAACAAAATCGATATTGAAAATAGTTGGATCACAATATGTAGAAATCAATGCTACAGCAGCTCCTGTTAAGGAGGTTAAGGAGAAGGAAGTTGATGAGAAAGAGGAAGAATCAAGTGATGACAATGCTGATAATGAATCAGCGGAAAACGATAAAGGAGATGAGTAAAGTTATACATGCATTGTATGACGATGACGAAAAGTTGTTGGATGGCGTAAAAGCTTTACGTTCCAGCGATATTCACATTGTTGACGTGTACTCACCGTTTCCGGTGCATGGATTAGATATTGCATTGGGAATACCCAAAACACGACTGGCAATATGCGCTTTTATTTATGCTATGACGGGCTTTGTGGCAGCTGCGACCATGATGTGGTACATGATGATTGTTGATTGGCCCATGAATATTGGTGGTAAACCGAGTTTCAGCTTTATTGAAAACCTCCCAGCATTTGTACCAATTTTGTTTGAAGCAAGCGTATTCTGTGCTGCGCACGGTATGGTGATTACATTTTTGCTCAGGAGCTGGATTTTACCTGGCGTGTCAAATAAAAATCCAGATCCACGAACAACAGATGATTTGCATTTGGTAGAGTTAGATCTTGATGACAAGGAAGCGTCAGAAGCAGTGAAAATATTAAAGAGTAGCGGAGCAAAAGAGATCAATGAAAAATAGTAATAACATATCATTGTTGATGTTTGCAGGGGTTGTTCTAATCGCAAGCTCTTGCGCTGAACCAGATCGAAAGTATTCTGAGGAACTTAAACATGATGTTCCTTTTCACCAGTATTTCGGAGATTTAGATATGTATACTTCTCCATCTATTGAAACCTATGGTGAAAACTCCATTTATGATAACAATATGGGATCCAGACACCCAGTTGCTGGAACGATCCCAAGAGGTTTTATGCCGTACATGTACCCAAACACAAATGAAGGGTATCTAATGGCTGGCGACAGTCTTAAAAATCCGTTTTCAAACACGCCTGAGAACCTGGCAAAGGGTGCTGACGTTTACACGAAATTTTGCCTTCACTGTCATGGCGCAACTGGTGCTGGTGATGGTCCGGTTATTAGCGGTTCCAATGGTAAATTTCCGCCTCCTACTTCTTATGTCGATGGTGTGTCTTCTGGAGGTGATAAGATGAAGGACCTTCCAGTGGGTAAAATGTACCACACCATTACGTATGGAAGAAACATGATGGGTTCGCATGCATCGCAATTGACGTCTGAGGAAAGATGGAAAGTTATTCTTCATGTGCAAGCATTAATAAAGCAGGGGCAAGCAGAGTTGGATAAAAGTGGAGCTTCAGAATCTGAAGAGACGGAGGTTGTAACAGCTGACGGAACAGAGATCATTGATGAAGAGCAAAACGAAACAGAAGAAAACCAGTAAGCAATGAATTACGATTTCACAAATAGGGCGAAAATGATCACTTATGTTCTTATGGGCATAGGGCTTGTAGCAGTGATTATGGGCTTTGTTAGTGGTTCTCACGCATCCTGGGGCAATTTGCTGGCCAGTAATTTCTTCTTCTTAGGAATAGGATTATTTGGTTTGATCTTTTTGTCAAAGCAATACCTTGCGCAAGCGGGATACGGAGTTGTTTATAAAAGAGTTCCAGAGGCAATTAGTCAATACGTATTGGTTGGAGGTCCAATCATGCTTCTGATCTTAATTGGGGGAAACCATCACATATACCATTGGATGGCTGACGGTATTATGGACCCGACAAGTGATAATTACGATAAAATTATCGCAGCTAAAGAGGCATTCCTGAACAAACCATTCTTCTATGCCCGAGCCGTTATTTATATTGGGGGATGGATGTGGGCAGCCTATGCATTGAGGAAACTGTCTCTGCAGCAAGATTTGAACGGCGGTATAATATTTCACAAAAAGAGCATTACAGCAGCGGCTGCTTTTGTCGTGTTTTTTGCGGTAACGGTTTGTACCTCTTCATGGGATTGGTTGCTGTCTATTGATGCACATTGGTTCAGTACTTTATTCGGGTGGTATATACTGGCTGGATTATGGGTAAGTGGTGCTGCAGTCTTGGTGATATTGGTGGTCTATTTAAAGAGTAGGGGATACCTGAAAGATGTAAATGATAACCACCTTGGTGATATCGGAAAATGGATGTTTGCCATAAGTTTGATTTGGGCATATTTGTGGTTTTCACAGTTTATGCTCATCTGGTATGCGAACATTCCCGAGGAGGTGACCTATTTCAAAATGAGAATAGACAATTATCAGTATCTATACTTCGGAATGGTATTGGTTAACTTCTGTCTACCGTTCTTTATACTGGCATCCAGAGATGCAAAGAGAAATTCAATGTTCATTGTTACAGTTGCAGTATTGATATTACTAGGGCACTTTGCGGATACCTTTATCATGGTCATGGGCGGTACAGTTGGTGCTGATTGGACGATTGGTTTTGTTGAGATTGGAACATTTTTAGGATTTTTGGGTTTGTTCTTATTCGTTGTTCAACGCTCATTAGCAAAGGCATCATTGAATATTGAGAATCATCCTTTTTTGGAAGAAAGCATACATTTACATCACTGATAAATGGGGACTTTAACTTACATAGTAATCGTATTGGGGCTGTTGGCTGGCTGGAAGCTAATTCGTGTTTACGAGTTATCTGAAGAGCTCAGAGGTTCAGATACCGAGGAGGTTACAGAGTCAGACAATAAATGGAACGGAATATTGATGCTGGTAATGACACTTGGCTTTTTGGCTATGGCTGTTTACGAAGTAATCACCTATCAGCAATTTCTATTGCCACCAGCATCATCTTTACATGGCCCGGAGATTGATATGTTGCTTTTTGTAACATTTGTTATCATTGGAATACCATTTGTTGCCTGTCATTTAGTATTGGGATGGTTCGCGTTTGCCTATTTCATGAAAGAGGGTAGAGAGGCATACTATGTTTCTCACAACAATCGCCTTGAGTTTATATGGACGGCAATTCCAACGGTGGTTCTTTTTGCTTTAATATTCTATGGATTGGCAGTGTGGGATTCCGTCATCTATCCTACCGAAAGGGAAGAGGAAACTTTGGTTGTGGAAGTATTGGGTAAGCAATTTCAATGGGTTTCCAGATACCCTGGAGATGACGATACATTAGGTGTGGTGAACTACAGGTTAATTGAGGGAACAAACACGATGGGTCTTGACATGGAAGATCCAAATGCCCATGACGATATTGTAATACTCGGTGAAATGCACCTTCCAGTTAACAGAGAGGTAAGATTACAGTTCCGATCACAAGATGTAATTCACAGTGCATATCTGCCTCATTTTAGAGTGCAGATGAACTGTGTTCCTGGTATGGCAACATCCTTTAGGTTTACACCAACAAAGACTAGTCAGGACATGAAAGAGGAGCTTGGCGATGAAAAATTTGAATATCTCATTCTGTGCAATAAGATTTGTGGGTCGGCTCATTATACCATGAAAATGCTTGTGGTGGTAGAGTCTGAAGAGGATTACAATAAATGGTTGGGAGAGCAAAAAGTATTTTACGCCAGCGAGGAGAGCAAGGTAATACCAGTTGAGACGCTTGCGGAAGTAGAAGAGACCTCAATTGAGGAAGAAGGAACTAGCGAAGAGAGCGAAGAAGTAGAAAACACTAAGATTTAAACAGCGGATAAACAGTAAATAGAAATGGGAGATCACGGCCACCATAAGGAATCGTTTATATCCAAATACGTTTTCAGCCAGGATCATAAAATGATCAGTAAGCAGTTTTTGATTACTGCTATTTTCATGGCGGTTATAGCCATGATGATGTCAGTATTCTTTAGGCTGCAGTTGGGATTTGACGGTGAAAAATTCCCAATTCTTGAGTCAATCTTCGGAGAGTGGGCTCCTGATGGCATACTTGATCCAGGATTCTATCTTGCGCTTGTAACCATGCACGGTACGATACTTGTATTTTCGGTGTTAACGGGTGGGCTGAGTGGAACCTTCGCAAATCTTTTAATTCCACTGCAAGTTGGTGCAAGGGATATGGCATCAGGTTTTCTAAACATGCTTTCGTATTGGTTCTTCTTAGTCTTTAATATATTCATGATCGTAAGCCTTTTCGTTGAAGGTGGACCGGCATCCGCTGGATGGACCGTATATCCGCCACTCAGCGCCTTACCTCAAGCAATTCCAGGCTCTGGGATGGGAATGACGCTTTGGTTGGTAGGAATGGCTATGTTCATTGTCTCGGCGCTTCTAGCGGGCCTAAACTATATTGTAACGATAATTAACCTTCGAACAAAGGGAATGACCATGTTACGATTGCCCCTCTCAATATGGGCGCTATTTGTAACGGCGATACTTGGTGTATTGTCATTTCCAGTATTGCTGGCAGCGGCCTTGCTCCTGATATTTGACCGGAGTTTCGGAACCAGCTTTTTCTTGTCAGACATTAACATTGGTGGAGAAGCATTAAACTATATGGGCGGGAGTCCTATACTGTATGAACACCTTTTCTGGTTCTTGGGGCATCCGGAAGTATATATCATATTGCTACCCGCACTAGGAATAATATCTGAAGTGATTGCAACCAATGCTCGAAAACCGATTTTTGGTTACAAGATGATGGTGGCTTCTATCTTATTCATTGGCTTCTTATCATTTATTGTTTGGGGGCATCACATGTTTATCACAGGCATGAATCCATTCTTGGGGTCAGTATTTGTTGCTACAACATTGGTCGTTGCAATTCCATCCGCCATTAAAGTGTTCAATTACCTGGCGACTTTATGGAAGGCAAATATTCGGTTTTCTCCTGCAATGCTCTTTGCTATTGGAATGGTATCCTTATTTATAACGGGCGGTGTTACGGGGATCATATTGGGTGACTCGGCACTTGACATTAATATTCACGATACATATTTCGTAGTGGCACACTTTCACATTGTGATGGGCGCTTCTGCTATCTTCGGAATGTTCGCGGGAATCTATCATTGGTTTCCAAAGATGTATGGAAGAATGATGAACAACAAATTGGGGTACATCCATTTTTGGATTACAATCGTATGCGTATACGGTGTGTTCTTTCCTATGCATTTTCAAGGACTTGCAGGAATGCCTAGACGATATTATTCAAATAGCTTTTTTGAGCAGTTCAGCATATTTGATGAAATGAACGTATGGATTACGGTGTTTGCCACATTATCATCTTTCGTTCAGTTTCTGTTCATAGCCAACTTCTTTTATAGTATTTTCAGGGGTAAAAAAGCCACTGAAAATCCTTGGGAATCAAATACACTTGAATGGACCACGCCGGTGGATGTAGGTCATGGAAACTGGCCCGGAGCCATTCCTGAAGTTCACAGGTGGCCGTATGATTACAGTAAGCCAGGAAAGGAAAAGGACTTTGTTCCACAAAATGTTCCTCTAGAAGAAGGAGAAGTAGACGGAGGCGAACATTAATCCTAATCCAACTCTTGTAATTACCATTTACAGGACGCTAATTATATCACTTTTACTCGCCTGTTCTTTTCCGGCATCTAGCCAGTTTATTGATTCAATAAAGGCGGCACTTAAAACGAAGCCTAAGCTCCTGCTCGGATTTGATACGAGGAATTCATTCATCGACAACAGAGGTGCAAGAATATCAAGTTGGAAAATAGGCGTAGAATTCAACGAGCGTTTTAGAATAGGTGGCGGGTTCAGCAACCTTGTTGCCAATCACCACCCCAGCCTTGATCGTGTTGTCTTTGAGGCAAATGGCAAAGATACCATCGCGACC
>NVRZ01000123.1 GCA_002401055.1 Bacteroidota bacterium | reverse complement strand
GATTTAACAATTCAGATTTTATAACCTTCAAACAGATTGGAATTATTGCTACAAGCACTACATATGGACGGTCTATAGAATTCATAAATGGTGTATCTAACATCAGTATTCTCAATAATATAATTAGCAGTCCGAGCACTACCAACACCTTAGACACCAGGGCTTTAATCTATGCCTCGTTCGGAGTTGGGAAAAACAACATTATCCGGAATAATGTAATGGTTAATGGAAGCCATGGGATGTACACAAGTACTGTAGAGACCGGGATGATCTTTAGCAAGAATTTATTGATCAATCAATTCTACATGGGTATTTGGGCACTAAACAAAAGTTCGGTAAAGATCCTTGGTAACGTTATGCAAACAAACTCAACTCATACTGCTTACTTCGGGATCGATCTTCATAATTGTGATAGTGCGATAAATGTATCTGGAAATAAAATTTCAAGTGCTTCGGTTGACGGGTATGGCATCCTGCTTCTAAATTGTGATGGAACTTCTATTCAACCTGGCCTTATATCGAATAATTTTGTTCAACTCGGGACAAGTGGCAATGGATATGGCATCTATGTTTCATCAAACAATAATAATATCAATATATATCATAATAGTATCAATATCACCTCAAACAGCACAACCTTGGCGAGGCCGTTCTTGAGCCAATCAACTGGAGCAAACATCAGTGTGCAAAATAACATCTTCAGCAACTCCGGTGGAGGCCAAAGCATTTATATTACAACGGCTGCTGTGATATCTACCATGAATTATAATGACCACTTTACAACCGGACCAGTGTTGGGACACAATGCTGGAACCAACTATGCAAACCTGGCTGACTGGCAACTTGGAACTTCAAGAGATTTAAATTCTATTTCCCTTGATCCTATGTACACGTCTACCCCAGACCTCCACCTTACGGTTAATTCGCCTGACACATTAAAAAGTGGAATAACACTTTCGCCGATTGTTCCAACTGACATTGACTTAACTTCCCGTGCAGTAATACCGTGGATGGGCGCCCATGAGAGCGTGCTCAGTCCATGTATTCCTATGACCCTGACTTCATCAGCAACGGATAACTTGTGCGCAGGAGACACATTGGGCAGTATAACAGTGTCGGTTACCGGGGGTACCATACCGTTCACCTACCTGTGGGATGATTCAAATAGTCAATCTACTTCATCAGCTATTAATTTAGCTAGCGGTATATATCAGCTAGTTGTTACTGACGCTTTTGGATGTACAGATTCTTTAACAGATACTATTTCCATTCTTACCACACTAAGTGTTCAAGTTACTGACAGTACAATGCTTACATGTTTTGGAAGCAATGATGGATCAGCTATTGTAGCCATTGCAGGAGGTACATCACCTTACACGATCAGCTGGATTCCATCCGGAAGCACAAATGATACAGCTACCGGCTTGGTAAGTGGAATGCACACGGTCACGGTGTCAGATAACAATGGATGCACAGAAACGGACAGCGTAATGCTGACAGAACCGCCTTTTCTGTCTGTAAGCATCGTTGATAGCGTTGATATCAGCTGTAATGGATTAAGCGATGGATTTGCCGTTGCCAGCGGATCAGGTGGTGTTGGAACGTTAACCTATGAATGGATTCCATCAGGAATATCCAATGACACTGCTACTGGATTGCCCGCAGGAAGCCATCAGGTAAAAGTTAGCGACATTAATGCATGTTCCAATTCAGATACCGTTGTTATAATAGAACCTGCTATACTCGCACCTGACGCAGGTATTTCTGCCGATATATGTGAAGGGGAAAGTATAGTCCTTGGCGGTACACCAACGGCCACCGGTGGTGTCGGCCCGTACTTTTACTCCTGGAGTCCAATAGGTTCACTTGATTCTTCAACAGTGGCAAACCCTTTAGCTAGCCCAACAACATCAACGACTTACCTGCTCGCACTCACTGATAATAATGGCTGTGTGTCTAGCGATGCTGTTGGAATCAACGTTAACCCGACGTTTTTAACAATTGTAAGCGTCACGATCTGTGACGACGACAGTGTACTCTTGGGAGGAGTTTACCAAACAACCACTGGTACTTATATCGATACGCTATCAACGGTAAATCTATGCGACAGCATTATATCAACTGATCTTACCGTATATCCTTCGTATCAGTTTTTTAATACGCTTGCAATCTGCTCTGGTGACAGCATTCAGATTGGATCAGTTTTCCACAGTACTGCAGGTACTTATGTAGATTCCTTCTTAACAGGAAATAATTGCGATAGCATAATCTCCACTACTCTATTGCTAGATCCTGCATACAATCTAATTGACTCGGTTACCATATGTAGCGGTGATTCCTTTTTTCTTGGAGGAGCATACCAGTTTGTGTCGGATACTTACATCGATACCTTTCCGACCATTTCCAGTTGCGACAGTATAATTCAAACTTTCCTGGCCATCAACCCTCCTTTGGTATCCAGTATTAGTGCTTCCGATGCCAGTTGTTTTGGAGTTTGCGATGGATCAGCAATTGTTCAGGTTACTGGTGGATCTGGTCCTTTTACCTATTTGTGGGATGATCCTGGAACACAAACAAATATTTCAGCCACTGCCTTGTGCTCGGGGATGGTTCGCGTACTAATTACTGACGCGATTGGTTGTTCAATTGGTGATAGCATAATGGTGAACGAACCAATCGAAATTGCCTTAACATTTGCTACTATTGATGTTGCTTGCTTTGGTAATTGTGATGGTACTATTTCAGTCACAGCAATCAATGGACAAGGGCCTTATACATATTCGTGGAACAACGGTGCGCCACCAGTTTCAAATCCTGGAAATCTCTGTCCTAACATTTATAAGGTTCAGGTATCGGATAGCTTGGGTTGCTCTACAACTGATTCTGCTCAAGTTACCGAACCATTGCTGATCACAAATTCAATGACACTTACAGATGAGAGCTGCCCAGGTATTTGCGATGGTTCTGCATCTGCTACAGTTTTAGGCGGAGTACAACCATACACCTATTCTTGGAGTAACGCGCAAACCAGTTCTTCAATAAGCGCGCTATGTGCAGATACCTTCTTTCTCGTAATTCAAGATTTAAATGGCTGCTCAATTACTGATACGGTAGTAATATCTACACCTCCTTTTTCGAATCCATTTTTTACTTATGCAGACTCCGTGTATTGTCTAAATGAATCAAATCCTTCGCCAGATTCCATTACAACTGATACGGGATTATTCACTGCCCCTTCAAATGTCGCTATTGATTCTGTTACAGGATTAATTGATCTGAGCGCCAGTATCGCGGGCGGCCCATATACGGTTACACATACAACAGGAGGCTCTTGCGCATTTACGCACAGCTTTAATATTTCCCTACTCAACGTGCCCTCAGTTTCAATTGTTAATCCGGGGTCATTCTGTGGAGATGATTCAACTACTACTGACCTGACTGGATCCCCTCTTGGTGGAATATGGTCGGGAGGAGGCATAATCGATTCAATCAACGGAACATTCAGTCCTCTAACGGCGGGAATCGGAATAGATACCGTAATCTATACTAGGTCCAATTCGAACTGCAGCAACTCAGATACCGCATATGTATTGGTGAAGCCTATACCATCTGTATCTATGACTGGTTCAACCACCATTTGCAGTGGTGACAGTGCAAGCTTTGAATTGAATTTCATTGGGCCTGGTCCTTTTGATATTACCTATTCAGATGGAACCAATACATTCACTCAATTTGGGATAAATCCAGGTGATTCTATTACTCTATCTCCAAGTATAACAACTACGTATACTTTGGAGTCCATCCTTGATTCAGTTGGATGTTCTGGAAATGCAGGTGGAACAATAACCATTAACGTTATCTCAAATCCAGTTGCTCCTTTGGTGGTACCTTACATTAGTTACTGTGAAGGAGATGCAGTTCAGGCGATTATCGCCACGCCGCAATCGGGTGGGTCAATTTCATGGTTTGAAGACACGCTTTCTTCTTCGATCGCTAGTGGAAATAGCTTTACGCCCACATTAATGATTGGGTCGAACATTTACTATCTCATTGAAACAATAAATGGATGCCTAAGTTTTGCCGCGATCACGGAGGTAGTGCTTTACGGACAAAACGCAATTAGTGCTGGTGTTGATAAGATGATTTGTATTGGAGAGGAAGTCCAATTACAGGCTTCAGGAGGCCTCTCCTATCAATGGTATCCATCTGCTGGACTTAGCGACACGAGTATCGCCAACCCAATTGCCTCCCCCAACACATCAACTACTTACTATGTTAGAGCTTCTGTAAATGACACTTGCTTTTATATAGACTCTGTAAGAGTTATAATTGATGACTCCCCAGATTGTGGCTGGTATATCTACAACGCATTCTCTCCCAATAATGATGGAGATAATGATTTATGGGTCATTACCGGAATTGATAAGTTTTCTGATAATAAAGTGCTACTTTTTAATAGATGGGAGGATAAGATTAGAGAATTTGACGGCTATAATAATAAATCAGTAGTTTGGGATGGAACAAATGAAAAGGGAAATGAATTGCCCGATGGGACCTACTTCTATATCATTACTGTAGGTGAACAAAATTACAACGGCTGGGTACAGATAACGCGATAAATGATCAGTAAAAGAACCATATTAATTCCCTTGTTAATCTTCTGCATGTCAGCTCAGGCGCAGCAAGACGCTCAGTACAGCGAGTATATGTTTAACCTGTTCAGCATCAATCCTGCTTATGCGGGTAGCAGAAAATCAATTAGTGGGGTATTGCTGTACCGAAACCAGTGGGTGGGAATAAAAGGGGCTCCTGTTAGCCAAACATTCAGTCTTCATGGCCCGCTAACTGACAAGAAAATGGGTATTGGATTTAATGTTGTGAACGATAATATCGGCCCTACCAATAATATCGGCTTTTTTGGAAGCTATGCATATCACCTACGGTTGGCCACGGGAAAATTGTCTATGGGATTAAGAGCTGGAGTTTACCGCTTTCAACTAGATGGGTCGCAACTTGAGTACAAGGATCAGGAAAAATTTTCAAACGCTTCCATATCAGGTAAATTTGTTCCAAGCTTCGATTTTGGATTGTACTACTATACCAATACTTTGTATGCTGGGCTAGTAGTTACGCATATAACACAACAAAAAATTAAGTACAGCAGTGCAATAGAACTTCAAACCCAATTGTACCGGCATTTCATCGCCATGTTTGGCAAAGCATTTGTTATCAATGACAACATTGTGATAAAACCATCTTTTATGATGAAGTATACTGCCGCAGCTCCATTGAGCGTAGATGTTAATTTGAGCGCTCTATTTAAAAAAATGTTTTGGCTTGGGGTATCCTACCGCACTTCGCAGGATTTAATATTTCTTGCTGAGTTTAATATTACCAATTATTTGCGATTGGGATACTCATATGATCTTGGTCTCAACAAACTAAGTGAGTATAGTAATGGCACACATGAGTTTTTTATAGGAGTTGACTTCAAGATTGGAAAAACTGAATCTATTTCTACCAGAATGTTCTAACACGACTGAGAATTGAGAATGAGAAACTGCTCAGCATACATGCGTTCGGTCATCCTGGCATTTTTTGTAATATGCTCTATATACCAAGCCAATGGCAATGGATCAAAAGACTCGCTGGCACAAATGCCGGTGTTTGACGTTTACAAGCTAAAAGGGCTGAATACTTCTGGTACAGAATTTTGCCCAATTGTTCTTGAAGATAAACTGGTTTTTGTGTCGGAAAGGGAGATTGACTACATTAATCTAGGCGAGAATACCTACAAGAGCAATTCTTATTTATCAATTCAATACTCAAATATGTCGTCAGTTGATGACACATTTGCCTTTTCAAAGCCGAAGCTTTTCTCCCATCAGATAAGTCAGCTCAACCATTCCGGACCAATTACTTTCAACACAGAGGGGTCTGAGGCATTTTTCAGCAGGGTTAAATACTTTAAAATCGGAAAAAAACGTTTCTACCGGCCTCAAATCTATTCTGCCATTGCAGATGGAAAGCAGTGGAAGGAGATTCAGCTTCTCAGCTTCAACCAGCCTGAATATTCATTCGGCCACCCGAGCCTTTCTGATAACGGGCAATACTTATACTTCGTATCAGATAAAGATGGGGGATTCGGCGGAAAAGACATTTACAAATGCCAAAGATTGGGCGATACCTGGGGAGATCCTGTAAATCTGGGAAGCAATATAAATACTTCCGGGGATGAGGTGTTTCCCTTTTTGTACAAGGACAGTCTATTGTTCTTCTCCTCAAATGGTCACCCCGGTCTTGGTGGTCTTGACCTTTTTTATTCAGTTATCTACAATGGCCTACCTTCTAAAGTTATTCACCTGGATGAGTCAATTAACTCAGTAGCGGATGATTTCGGTATCTTCTTTAACAAGAACAATGAGTCGGGATATGTGTCGTCTAATCGAACAGACGGTGCAGGACGTGATGATATTTATGGCTTCTCGGTAGATTGGTATACTGAGTCAGAACTTGGAAAGACCCTGTCAGGAATATTTGAATTCAGATCGTTGCCCGGGAAAAAGCAAGCGGGATTAAGGGTTTACCTCATCAATGAAGATGGAGAAATAGTTTTTACCACAGAAACGGATTCAAAGGGTGCATTTAATTTCATAAACCTTCCCTATAACCAAAACTATACAATTCGGGCTGATGATGTTACGGACGTTATTCTACTCATTTTAGATGAAGACAACAATATTGTTGCCAGCCTCACGAATATGGGATCAGGGGATTTTGTTTATAAGAAGCTTTCACTGAAAGAGTTAGGGTCCTTGCAATTTCTATATGAGGTTGATTCAGCTGGTATGATCGAAGGCGAGATTACGAAATCCCTTGGCGGAATGGTGAACTTCAAATCTCTTCCAGCGAAAGAATTAGAGGGAATAAAAATCTTATTAATGAATGAGGCAGGAATAGTGGTCTTTGAAACTTTTACAAATTCTGATGGTGCTTTCAAGTTTGCTAACCTACCGCATGAGGAGAACTTTCTACTTAGGAGTGAAAAATTTTTTTCCGACATGGAGCTCATGATTATGAATGGCGACAAAGTGGTAGCAAGATTAACCAGCAATGAAGCAGGAGAGTTCGTTTATGTCAAGCTTCCACATACCGCAATTAGTTCATTAGCGCTCATGAGTCTGAGAGAAGGCGATGAAGTAACCCTGTACCGAGGTTTTGATGGTAAATCTCTGGATATGAGTGAAGAGGATAGATTGGCGATACTCTCGGAGGATAACCAGACGGCGTTCGTGTTTTCGCAATTGGAAATGGGTATGAATGATTTGGCAATGCTTGGTGTTTCAAAGCTTGGGCTCTGTCCTGACACCTACGACATGACTTCTGAAGAGGAAGATGAATGTATAGACTTGACCATTGAAGAGCTTATTGCAGCCGGTGAGGGCATAGCGCCACCTCCTACACCAGAGATTAAAGAATTGGTTACCAACAATTTTGATGGATTGAGCATCTATTTTAATAGCAATTCTTCCTACCTAACCTTCACGGCAATGGACATACTCGATGAACTTGCTCTACAAATGAAGAGTGAGCCACTTATGAAGCTTACTATTAATGCACACAGTGATGATGCGGATACCGAAGAATACAATCAATGGCTCTCAGAGCGGAGAGGAAAGCGCATTAGCGATTACTTGAGCACCAAAGAGATCGAGGCATCACGACTGAGCGCAACAGGATTTGGAGAGGGTCAACCTGCAATTGTATGCAACCCATGTACACCTGAGGAATTGAGGCTTAATAGAAGAGCTGAGATAATCGTGGGTCAATAATTGATCTTAATTTTCTTTCTTGATTTGGGTTAATATTTTACCTTAGTCGCAACAAAACTGTTTCGCTATGGCTGACTTTATTACGTGGTTTGAAATACCCACAAAGGATTTTGACAGGGCACTATCATTTTATAAAAATGTGTTCAACAAGGAAATGGACATATTTATATTTAGCGGAATACGCCACGGCGTATTCAAACTAGAGGGCCAACTTACGGGTGCTATCGTTGAAACAAAAAGCAAAGACTCAGATCAGCATGGAGTAGTAATATACTTCAACGCCAATCCGGATATGTCGGAAATTATTGACCTGGTAAAGGAAAATGGCGGAAAGCTGCTAGAGCCTAAAACCCTGATTAGAAACACCCGATCCGCAGATGGCATGGCTGAAATCCCCAAGAACCTCATAGATGGCAACATTGGATACTACGCTTATATAGAAGATTGCGAGGGAAATAAGATGGGGTTGTATTCGAATAGTTAGTCAGTTGAAAGTGGGTTGACGTGACAATTCACGCTAAACTTGAAACATTAGACTTCAAGCACTGTAACTCCGCCTTTAAACGGTATCATATTCGACTTTAATTCATCAATCAATCTCATGCGTTTCTTTTGT
>NVRZ01000122.1 GCA_002401055.1 Bacteroidota bacterium | reverse complement strand
AAGAATACAAAATTCATCCCCACTTAAACGAGCAATATAGTCCGTTTCACGGCATATGGTTTCTAAACGATTTGCTATTTCTTTAAGAAGTATATCTCCAATATTAAGAATGCGGATATGTCTATGAAGTTTAAGGAATACAGTGATGCCAGGCAATTTTATAATGAAGCTTTAAAGCTTAAGCCGGCAGAAGTATATCCGAAGACTAAATTGAATGAAATAGAGAAATTGATCGAAGCTCAAAATATTGAGAATGAAAAGAAGGAAAATATTGAAATTAAATATAAAGCTGCAATTGCCAGAGGAGATGAAAGCTTCACGGGCAAGGATCTGGGATCTGCTAAAGCAGCGTACAAGGATGCCTTGGTGATAAAAGCAGATGCCTCTTATCCAAAAGAAAAGATTAACGAGATAGACAAGCTGGTAAAGACTGAAAAAGATCGATCAGCTGCGGAAGAGACAGCGAGGCTGGCGAAGGACGCCCGAGACAAGGCGGAAAAGGAAGCCTTAGCCAAGAAGAAGGCGGAAGAAGATGCAAGAGCTCGTGCAGAGGCACAAGCCGCAACAAAAAAGAAAACTGAGGATGAAGCTAGAGCAACATTGGCCGCTGAGGAAGCTGCAAGAAAAAAAGCCAAAGAGGCGAGAGCAGCCGAAGAAGCAGCTGCTAAGAAAAAAGCTGAAGAGGAAGAGGCAGCCAGAAATGCTGCTGAGAAATTAGCTAAAGACAGAGTGGAAGAGCAGCGGAAAGGTGAGGAGGCGGCCATACTAAAAGTGAAGGAAGCTCAATATAATAAGCTAATAGTTGATGCTGACAAGGCGTTCGAGGCCAAAGACTACGGAGCTATTAAGTTATATAGAAGCGCATCGAATATTAAACCAAATGAAAAATACCCCAAGGACAAGATCGTTGAGATTAATGGGATTTTAGATGGAAACAAGGCCAAGGATGAGGCTTATTTGCAAGCATTATCAGAGGGAAATAAAAATTATGCTGCAAATAATTATTTGCTGGCAAGGGGAAATTTTGAGAAGGCGTTAAAAATAAAACCGAATGAAATAGTTCCGAAAACTAAGATCGCTCAAATCAAAAAGATAATGAATGAACTTGCCGCTAAAAAGGCTGCAGAAGAATCTGCTCATAGAAAGGCTGAGGAAGCGAGAAAAATTCGAGAAGCCAAAGAGAGAGCCTCACAAGAAGAAATAGCAAGGCAAAAGGCGTTAAAGGCTAGGCAGTTGGCTGAGGCGGCAGACAAGATGCGTGCACATCAGCAAAAGGAAAAGGAAGCATCATTATCCATGTCAACTGATGAAAGAGAGCGAATGCTCTCGGAATTAGCACTTGAATACCCAGAGGGTTTAACTGAAGAGAAGTACATGGATGGACAAAAGAAAGTTGTCCAAAGAATCGTTGTGTCTGAAGGAAGAGCAGACGTTTACAAAATGGTGATACAACCCTGGGGTGCAAGATTTTACTTTAAAAATCACGCAAGTATACCCAAACACCAGTACGATAGAGAGACTAACGTGGATTTATAATATAGTAAACCTGTTTGTTGTTAATCTTAGAGGCAGTCTTCATCCTTCTCATAAATTACCTCTTGACCAAACTTAATCTGTCCCTATTGAGTTTTTAGAAGTTTCGTGTTTGTAACCTCAAAAGCTGGTTTCCGTATTTAAATACAGCGTTTCATCGTAATTCTCGCAATTGAGAAGTAAAATCACCGATTATTACCTGTTGATACGTACTCCTCAAGAGTATACTGAAGATCCGTTTGACATTAGCTGGAAAATAATGAGAGGAATATTCCATCATAGCATTTTAATGGTATCGCTACTTCTAGCGTTCACAGTTGCTGATTATTCTTTTGCTTCAAATCAATCCAAATGGGAAATTGGAGTTGATGGTAAAGTAACCAAAGATGGCATGCCTTTAGGCGGTGCATTGGTATCCCTCAAGATCAATTCGAAAGTTGAAGCTAAGATCAAAACTACGGGTAATGGAAAATTCGTCTTTTTACTGCAACCCGATAATATCTACGTGATTGAAATATCTAAACCTGGCCTCGTGAGTAAATCTATTCGATTTTCGACCATGGATGTTCCTCTTGATAAGGTAGGTAAGGGATTTCCGCCTTTCCCAATTCTCATTGATCTGTTTGAAAAAATAGAAGGTCTTGATGTAGCTTTTCTTGAAAAGCCAATCGGTAAAATTCGCTACTATAGGAAGAGCGACAACTTTGATTATGATGAATCATATACCAAGCCGATTCAGGTGAGATTGAAAAAGCTCATGAAGAGCTACGCTCAAAAAATGAAGGAGAGAGAGGCACGCTATCAAGTGGTAATAGATAGGGCGGATGCGTTTTATGATAAGAAGGAGTATCCAGTGGCAAGAAGCACCTATAAGTCTGCCTTGTCAATAAAGAGAAATGATAAATACGCTAGTGATAGAATAAAGAGAATTGAAGCGATCCTGGAAGATAAAAGACAAAAGAAGATTGATGCCAAGGTGAGGGTGGTGGAGGCAAAAAACAAAGCACTGCTTGAGAAATACAGGAGATTAATTGATCGCGCTGACAATGAGTTTAATGGTGAGGATTACTCCAGAGCAAGATTGTCCTACATGGATGCCGCTAAAGCTAAATCAGGTGATGAGTATGCAAAAGGCCGTATAGAAGAGATTAATAGCATACTATCAGCAGCAAAAGAAACAAGCTCATCATACACGGGTCAAGCGGCTTATAAGGAGGAGAAGCTAACACCAGCACCTAAGCCAAAGAAGAAGTCTGCACCACGGAAAAAAATAGTCAAGAAAGCCCCTAAGTCTGTTAAAAAGGAATTGGCTTCAAAGGAAGCGCAATTAAAGTCTCGCTTGCAACAGATGGCCTTGGATTATGGAGAAGGTGTAACGGAGGTGATTAAGGTCGATGGAAATAAAAAGACGATCACCAGAATAGTTGTTCGCTCTGGTGTTGCTGCTGAGTATAAAAAGATTATGTACGGTTTTGGAACGTATTACAAGAAGAACGGCACAGACATAACCAAAGCAATCTGGGACATTGATACAAAGTAGTTAATCGCTATTTTATTTTGCAAGAACCGGAAATCGTTGCTTTACCAAATAATATCCACCAAAGAGAGTAGAAGCAAATACCAAATCTCCCATAACGGTATTCTGAAAGAAGGGAATGGCTGCAACGTAGCATGTTACAAGCCCCTCAAAGTCCTTTGAATACATTCCTGCACTCATCATCCAAACAGCAAAATTAGTAACTACAAAAAATAGGACCGATGATCCCAGAGCTCCAACTATTACCGTTTTTGGTTTAACGTTGTTTGAGATTCGAATTCCTATTAGCACAATCATCCCAAAACTGAGGTAAATTGCTGGCATTCCACTGTGAAAGCCAATAAATAAATCTGATAAAAGCATTGCCGCCATCGGAATTAAAAATGCGAGTTTCTTATTGGCAAAATATGCTCCTCCAAAGAGGGCCATTGCTCCGATTGGAGTAAAATTAGGTGGGTGAGGAATAAGTCGAAATATTGCGGCGATTATTACAACAACTACTAGTGCAGTTAGACCAGGATTACCTTTGATTTTTTCCATAATTCAATTACTATTAATTGAAACAAATCTAAAAATTATTTATTCAATAATTTGGAGCTACAATCGATCTAATTCACAAACCTGCCTGTCCGGTAGGCAGGTTCATAGTTTATAATCTATAACTTGTGTTCGTAATGGAGGAAATTATCATAGCACTTACGGCCCTGTTTGCTTCGGCACTTACTTTCTTCTCAGGATTCGGATTGGGCACGATTCTTACACCCGTCTTTGTTATTTTTTTCCCTATTGAGATTGCAATAGCCCTTACAGGTGTAGTGCATTTGTCAAACAATGTTTTCAAACTCTTGCTGGTAGGAAAGAGTATTGATTTTTCCGTGTTTCTAAAGTTTGGCGTTCCAGCTTTAGTTGGCGCTTTCATTGGCGCTTTCTTGTTATTAAAGCTAGGTGAATCTTCCATGGCATACGACTATGAAGTTTATGGCGTGGAAATGCATTTTACCCTGGTTAAGTTTATCATCGCGGCAGTGCTTCTCATTTTTTCAGTGATGGAGTTTCTGCCATTCTATGAAAAACTCGAGTTTTCAAGAAGTGCTCTAATTCCTGGTGGAATGCTAAGCGGGTTTTTTGGAGGCCTTTCAGGTCATCAAGGAGCACTGAGGACAGCTTTCCTAATTAAAATGAATCTCTCAAAGGAAGCATTTATCGCCACAGGGGTAAGTATTGCTTGTGTCGTAGATGTAATTCGGATTCCCATTTATTTTTCCTCTTTTCACATTGTACACCTGCAGGAGAATATGAGTGTTTTGATGATCGCAATAATTAGTGCCTTTGCTGGCGCGCTTATTGGCAGAAAAGTGCTTACAAAAGCCACCTATGGCCTTATCAAGGTAGGAGTTGGGGCATTCATAATATTGGTTGCCATTGCCTTGGGCGTTGGCCTAATTTAATCTTAGTTCTAACTTCCGGTATGTTTCCAGTATGCCCAAAACATTCTCAGGCTGGGTGTTTTCCAACTTTAGTTCTGATAATAATTTCAGTGTTTCAACTTGAAGATCGCACAGCGGATAATGATGGTCCCTTGCATAATGAACATATTTAACCATTCTCAAACCGCTCCACCACAGTAACAAGCGCTGAACAAATTGATCTCTAGAGCTGGTTTCTCTATTCAGTTCCTTTACTTTATCCGACAAGCCCTGATCTTGAAAAAACCCAGCAACAGATTGCGGGAAATTTTCAATCTTCCCATTAAATTTAATTGAATCATCACAGCCATGTAGACTTGCTAGAAGCGGAATAGTCTCCCTAATATCTTTAAATGTCTCCAAACTATAGGATAGAAAAACACCATTCTGTTCTTTATGCTTGAATGCTTTCCAGTCCCTAAGTGCTTTGCCCGTACCAAAGGGTACGCGATCAGATATCCGGCCAGAGGGATAAACACATGTATCGTTAATAAAGCCGAAAGCTCCTAGCGGAATGAGTTTGTTAATGAAGTAGAAATCTTCTCCAGCTTGTCGTTTATTCATCCCTCCTGCAAGAGCATATGTCTCCGCAGTTACAGTCATGCAGGAGCCTACAGTATGATAAGAATGCGGAAATCCTGCGTATTTCAATCCTTCTACAAAATACCTTAATGAAAGCTCGTAGCTGATAATGCCCTGCTCAGTAATCGGGTCCTCTTCCTCGCGCCAGCTATGTTCAAAATAAATACATGCCGACCTTGCTTTACCTGAGTAATGATTCAGAATAGATGTGAAATAATTACTTTTTACAATGCAGTCTGCATCAAGACAAACAATAACTCCGTTTGTATTTATCCCTGAGAACTGTCCCAGGGCTTCGTCCATTCCTATCTTTCTTGCCAATCCTACGCCGGCATTCTTATCTGGTAGGTTAAGGGCGGGTAGGGGGTAAAATGATATCCAGCTTTTTCCCAGAGTGGAAATGAACTTCCCAATCTCCTCAAGGCAATTTTCGTTTTGTGCTAGAACATCGCTAGCCGCGCTAGCACCGGAATTCACCACGATAAATACAGCCACCTCGCCTGCGGGTTCTACACAGTCAGCAAGTGAGCTTAGCGTATCCGTGATGTTAGCTTCATCGATAGCAGGTATAACCACAATCAATTTGGTCTCACTGGAAATCGAATTACCCAAAGTAATATCCAGGCTATTGAAGCGCTTAAAGTAATAGGAGCAGACTTTACGAAAAGATTTATGTTGTGAAGAAGCCATACTTAAAGACGATGTCTATTCGTAAATTTGCGCAAGTCAATAATTAGCTAATGTAGATATAACCATGAAGGTATCAATTGAGATTAGGTCAAAATCAAGTCAGGAATGGCTTGATGCTGTGATGAATGATTTTGACTCGTTTTTGCAAGATCACGCTGACTGCGAGCGGAAAGCTTCAGCCATGGCATTAAGTTTTATTGCAAAGTATCCAGAGAGAAAAGAAATCATTCCCGAGCTGATTGAAACGGCTTTAGAAGAGCTTGAGCATTTTCAGCAAGTGTATGACATTATGAAACGCAAAGGTGTGGAGCTGGGTACAGAGATAGAAAAGGATGTATATGTTAATCAACTTATGTCCCTCGCTGTATCAGGAGGCGAGAAAAGGTTCATGGATAGATTGCTGTTGGCGTCAGTCATTGAGTGCAGAGGCACTGAACGATTTAAGATGATATGCGAAGCGTTGCAGGACGAAGAACTCAAGAAATTTTACAAGATGTTATGGACGGTAGAGGCCAAGCATGGAAACATATTTGTCACTATGGCGCTTCGATATTTTGATGAAAAGGAAGTCTACGAACGCCTTGATTATTTAATGGAAGAGGAGGCAAAGATTCTTAAAACGATTAAGCCGCGAGCCGCCGTGCATTGATGCAGTTGTTTTTTGGCTTCGGTACATCAGAAAAACAAACTAAACATTGTATCTTTACCTCCTTGGTTTTAGTTTGAAGAAGAAATAATTAACGAATGACAATTATGACGGAAACACTTAATAAGTACCCAGAAGTACAAAACTATATAGGAGGAAATTTCGAATCCAATGGCCAGGATAAATTGGATATCATTTGCCCCTTGGATGGCACTACCTTGTCAACAATGCCCCTATCTAATTCCGATGATTTAGACAAAGCGGTAAAAGCGGCACAGGCAGCCTACCCGGCATGGTCGGAAACGCCAATTAAGGATAGAGTTCAGGTATTCTATAAATACAAGACCTTAATGGAACAGAACATTGATGAGCTAGCAGAATTGGTGCACCTGGAAAATGGGAAAACTATTGGCGAAGCAAGAGCGGAGGTGGAGAAAAGCATTGAGCTCACCGAATTCGCCTGCTCACTACCTCAGTTGGTGGAAGGTGAGGTTTTAGAAGTAAGCAAGGGAGTTGAATGCAGAATTGAAAAAAAACCAATTGGGGTAGTGGCATCTATCGCACCTTTCAACTTCCCTCACATGGTACCCCACTGGACCATCCCTAACGCAATTGCACTTGGAAACTGCCTGATACTGAAGCCTTCTGAAATTGTTCCGATAAGTTCAATTAGGATTGCCGAAATGCTGAAAAAAGCTGGCTTGCCAGATGGTGTTTTAAATATTGTTCATGGAGCAAAGGAAATAGTTGAGGCAATTTGTAATCATCCAGGCATTGAGGCTGTATCATTTGTAGGCTCTACTAAAGTGGCTAAGATTGTTTATAAAGCTTCAACTTCTGCACTTAAAAGATGTGTTGCCCTTGGCGGAGCGAAGAATCATTTACTTGTATTGCCAGACGCTCATTTGGAGATGACAGCTTCCAATGTGGTGGCGTCAATGTCTGGATGCGCAGGACAGCGATGTATGGCTGCAGCGCAGATGGTTGGCGTTGGGGCTATAGATCATATTATCGATAAGATGTGTGAAGAAGCTAAAAAACTAATTCCAGGTGAAAATCTGGGTTCGGTAATTTCTGCAGTGGCCAAGGAGAGAATAGAAAGATATATTACTGAGGCCGAAGAAGCTGGTGCAAAAATACTTGTAGATGGAAGGAACACTACGGTAGAAGGTAAGGAAGGCGGATTTTATGTTGGTCCAACGATTATAGATCATGTAACTCCTGATATGGCAATTGCGCAAGACGAGGTGTTTGGTCCTGTTGTTACCATCATTCGGACAAAAGATTTGGATGAAGCACTTTCATTGGAAAATCAATCTCCATATGGAAATGCAGCAGCGGTATTTACTCAAAGTGGTGGTCTCGCACGAATTGTAATGGATAGAGCAAGCGCAGGTATGATCGGCGTAAATATTGGAGTTCCGGTTCCTCGTGAACCATTTTCCTTCGGAGGGTGGAACGATTCCAAGTTTGGGGCTGGAGATATTACTGGAAAAAGCTCGATCGAGTTTTGGACGAAGCCCAAGAAGACAACTATAAAATGGAATCCGGAGGCACAAACAAATTGGATGAGTTAATTCTAGAAGTAAAAACAATGTCAGAAACAGAACAAATTCTTCAAAACAACCTTGATCACACCCTCTTCTCATGGTCAAAACAATCTGGCCTGAACCCTATTAGTATTGAAAGAGGGGAAGGAGTTTATGTCTATGATCGAGACGGTAAAAAATACATCGATTTTTCATCGCAGCTTCTATGTGTGAACATTGGCCACGGAAACAAGAAGATTCAGGAGGCCGTGGCAAAACAAATGGAAGAAGTGAGTTACGTTTTTCCAGGCATGATTACGAAAGTACGAGGAGAACTAGGTGCCAAGCTAGCGGAAATTACCCCAGGTAGCTTGAATCGAACATTCTTTACATTAGGTGGTGCGGAAGCAATTGAAAATGCTATCAAGATGGCACGCGTTTATACCGGTCGCTCAAAAATCATCACGCAGTATAGATCGTACCACGGAGCAACATATG
>NVRZ01000121.1 GCA_002401055.1 Bacteroidota bacterium | reverse complement strand
GAGCTGGCCAAACTGGTTTACCAAACCGTCAATTTCCGGATTTAGAGTATTCCACCAATTCATTTCTCTGAATCGCCTGATTTTCCTGCCAAAATTGATGCCCCATACCTGTACATCCTCTTTAGAAAATCTGATAGCTGAATAAGGAATTTTCATTTCCACATACCAATTGGTAGAATCAATTCTTACCTCACTCTTCCATACGGCATCCCAGCTCACATCCTGTCCTTGCGAAGCTGAATACCTGGCGTCCCACTGAACACCTGTAGGATGAACCACGAAACCGTAGGCATTTTGATCATCGTTATAAGTATCAAACATAACTGCAAAGACATCTGTATTACCTTCGTCATCTCTGTTACTCAGCTGCCGCATGATGCTATCCGCCGAGACATCATACATAATAGCTCCTATGTAGATCGCTTCATCATCATAAAGAACACGTACTTCTGTTTTTTGACTGGGTGCTTCTCCCGGGTTGGGTTCGCCCTGGGTAAAATCAGTGGCTATTTCTGCTCCCTTCCAGACATCCTCATCTAAATAACCGTCAATTTTTGGA
Organism: Bacteroidota bacterium; assembly: GCA_002401055.1. Classification (GTDB taxonomy): domain Bacteria; phylum Bacteroidota; class Bacteroidia; order NORP154; family NORP154; genus NORP154. Next base: position 7,990 of record NVRZ01000121.1, on the reverse strand, counting down.
GCTTGTTCAATCCGCAATGCAGACAGATTTCGAATGACAATACTATCATTCGCGAATGAGTTGCTGCCCAGAGATAACAATATGAAGGCTAGAATAATTCGCATAAGACACAAAGAAAACCAATACTACGGAAAGATCTTGTCAGGGTTTTGCTTCTTAACAATTGTTAACAATTTATGGGCTCGCTAAGAAACAGAAATAATAGAAGCAATCGGCGTCTTTTCGCCCAACTGTACTAGATGTACGATCATTTCCTTATCAACAGATTTATGATATGACCCCTCTCCCTGCTGAGTCATTCTTTGACAGCTTCCCGTTTTAATTTCGCTCCAGTTTTCTTTAAAGAGTTCAAGTATTGTCTCATGTAGCCGATCATAATAGTCGCTCAAGGTATCATCAGGTTTACAAACAACTTCATATTGCACAATCAAATCACCTGTGTCAATACCTGCATCCATATAATGAATAGAAACACCCTTCGGAGTATTGTCAACCAAGCTCCATAACTCTGGATCAGATCCTCTGTTCCAGGGCAGATAAGAAATGTGAAGATTGATAATTCTCTCTCTATACGCATGTATCACATCCTTCTTTACAATAAATGGATACCCATAGCTAACGATATAATCTGGATTCACTTCATCTATATAGATTAAATTCAGTTTGATCGAACACGATACTACCTCCTCACCAAAAGATTTTAGTATCTCAATTAGAGGTGATCCTATATTACCAAGAAACAGAACCTTCATAGTTAATGTCAAACAAGTTATGCGGATACTTTGCAATTTAACTCATTATATTTGTGTGGTAACAATTCAATATTACTGTGAAAATGAAACAACTGTTTATCTCTATTGGAATTTGTGTTTTAGGGATTTTTGCCACAACTTCGTGCGCCGAACAAACAACAACGGATATCAGAGAAAATAAGATGGAGGAGCCACAGAATAATCTGGAAGTAGTGACCTTTGGAGCTGGATGTTTCTGGTGTGTAGAGGCGGTGTTTGAAGAATTAAAAGGAGTGAAATCGGTAATCTCAGGTTTTTCAGGCGGAACTGTTGATAACCCTTCTTATAATCAGGTTATTTCGGGAAAGACGGGCCATGCGGAAGTATGCCAAATAGAATATGACCCGGCAACTATATCATTCGGTGAACTCTTAATGGTATTTTGGCAAACCCATGACCCAACCACGCTAAACCAGCAAGGAAACGATCAGGGCACGCAATACAGATCTGCTGTATTCTATCATTCAGAAGAACAAAAGATAATTGCCGAACAATATATGCGGCAACTAGATGCTACAGGTGCATGGAACGGTCCTATTATAACTGAAATAACCGCGTTCACTAGGTTTTATGAGGCGGATAAAGCACACCAAGAATACTACGCAAATAACCCTTCTGCCTCGTACTGCACTTATGTTATCCAACCCAAATTGGATAAATTCAGGGAAGCTTTTAAGGATAAACTTAAATAAGACTTCTGCCTGAAGGATTAATGCACTGTTTTAGCTTTTTACAGGCTTAGCAAAAGTTGTCGTATTTTTACTATGGGTGTCAAATTACCGGACTTAACTTCGTGGGTATATTAATCACATTACATAATTGGGCCATGATTTTGAAAAACAACTATACTTCTGTACTCATGAAATTAGTACAGATTAATGTCCGATATTTTATTCTTATCCCATTTATTTATGCGTTTTCTGTGCATTTGACAACCGCTCAACAACAATCAAAAAAGATCTATTACATCGGACACAGTGCGTGCGGCTTGCAGGTTCCAAATATGATTGATGACCTCGCGGCAAGCGCAGGAAACATCAATACCTTCGATCACCAGCTAATCTGGGGAGCTTGTCTTTCACAAAACTGGGATTGGCACGACTCCACTAACTTTATTATAGGCTCTAACAGCTGGACAGAAATACAAACGGGAACATATGATGTCGTGGCTATGATGGATTTGCTTCCTCTAACCGAAGTAAAGAACTCTACAAATTGGGGTTGCAACTACCGTACTACGGAGGTAGCTGGGTGGTACAATGACATGGCTCAAAACAGCAATCCCAACGCCAAAACATTCTTTATACAGCTCTGGGTAGAATTTGATTCGAACAGCACCACTGCCTATCAAGATTGGAAAAACGAAATTATGTCTGAAGAGGCTTTGTACATTGAAGTTGTCGACTCAGTCAATCTATTGCAAAGTGGAAATGATATGTGCATTATACCTGTTGGTAATGCCCTCATTGCTCTTACGGATAGCATTGAAGCCGGTGTAATACCTGGTTTTACCGACTGGACGGACATATTCCGAATGGCAATTGACTCGTCAAACATTATTTCTCATCTAAATGATTTTGGAACTTATTTCCAGTCGTTGGTATATTATTCGACCATGTATGGTGTGGACCCAACTGGAGTGACCAATATGTGCTATGACGAAGACAATTTTCTGTATGAACCTGTTAGTACAGCTACAGCACTTAAAATGCAAGAGATCGTTTGGAATGTTGTAAGCAATTATCCTTTGGCCTGCACAGGCATCCCTTCCGGTATGGCTAAAATCGGGCAAGACGAAAGCATTTCAATATATCCCAATCCAACAAACGGTTACCTGTACATTAAAAATTTGCCTGGTGGTAGTAAATTGGAAGTTTATAATATTATTGGACAATCAGTACTAAGCTTTGATAAAGACACCAGATATAGAGTGGATCTGTCTTCGCTTGGTTCAGGAGTATTTTTTGTAGCAATTTATAATACCGAAGGTAAACGAGTAACCCGAAAAGTTATACTCACTACCAATTAAGACTTTCCCTTCATAAAGGCCACATTTTCGTTAATTTTAAGGTCGATGAAAACTGTTACTTCAGAAAAATCGCAAGGCGAGCGCATTGAGTCTTTTAACGATTTCTTTTCAAAGCAGTCCAGAACCTACTCTACCGCGCGACCCAATTATCCGGATGAATTATTCGATTTCATCTCATCTCAAGCGTCAAGCCATGATGTGGCCTGGGATTGCGCCACAGGAAATGGTCAGGCGGCTCTTTCTTTGGTAAACCATTTTAAAAAAGTTATTGCCACAGACGCCAGCGCTAATCAAATAAAAAATGCACACAAATGCGAGAGAGTTGAATACCGTATCACTTCCGCTGAAGACAGTGGTCTGGATGATGAATCGGTTGACGTAATTACGGTGGCTACAGCGGTTCACTGGCTTGACTTGACAAAATTTTACAAAGAAGTTAACAGAGTGCTCAAGGATGATGGGATTATCTTTGTGTGGAGCTACGCCGACAGCAAGGCAGAAAAAAAAATCAACGATATTATGATGGGATTCGCTTTTGGCTTGCTAAAAGATTATTGGCCGAAAGAAACCAAGCTAGCAGTAGACAAGTACAAATCATTGCATTTCCCATTTGCAGAGATAACTGCGCCCAAATTTGAAAGTAGGGTGATGTGGAATTTAGAGGAAACGGTAAATTATTTGATGACTTGGTCATCAGTTCAACGATACATCGAGGCAACCAATTCGAATCCTCTCGACCATATTATGGAAGATTTAATATCAGCGTGGGGATATAAGTTTCACAAAAAAGAAATTTCGTGGGATTTGTATTTAAAAGCAGGACGAAAGAAAAAAGATTCATAAAATTGTAGTCCTAAATATTTGAGCACGCTCATCAAAGCAATAAAATACATCCTTGCAACTATTGCTATACTCAGTATAGCCTTCCTATCTCTTGGGTTTATTTATCCAGAAGTAAGCTTTGAGAATAAAGTATTGGTTAACAAACCCATTGAACATTCGTTTCTGGTTTTTAACAATCCCAATAAATTAAAGGATTGGGTAACGGGCTTCAAAAAAATTAGCCATGTAAGTGGATTTCCAAATGAAGTTGGAAGCAAATGGGCGCTCACTATCGAAGAACATGGCGAAGAAATTACCATGATTGAAGAAATCACAGCGTATGAATTGGACAAGCTCTTTGCGTTTAAATTGGAAAATGATGTTTTGACTACATACGTAGAAATTAGATTCGAACAAATCGGATCAAGTACCACTATTGTAGTGAATAACAGGATAATTGGTAAAAATATATTCTTCAAATCTTTGTTCCCTCTTTTCAAATCCTACTTCGCAGAAAAGACACAGGCAGATTATGAAAAGCTAAAAAACGTCATAGAATCCACGGAAGAAAAGCAAGGAAACTTATTAATGCGTTGGCTGATGGGCTCCTAGAACCCAATTTATTCCCATCTTTACATCATGGCTAATATCTTTGAGTTTAAAGGTTATAAACCTGTAATCCATGAAAGTGCATTTATACACCCAAATGCCACCATCACAGGAGATGTCGTTATTGGTGCCAATGTTTACATTGGGCCAGGTGCAGCACTTCGTGGTGATTGGGGACGTATTATTATAGAAGATGGGTGCAACGTCCAAGAGAATTGTACCATCCACATGTTTCCCGGGGTAACCGTTACACTTCAAAAAGGTGCCCACATCGGGCATGGGGCAATTATTCATGGCGCAAGTATTGGTAAAAACGCCTTAATTGGTATGAATGCAGTAGTAATGGACAATGCTTATGTCGGGGAGGATAGCATTGTGGGAGCGCTTTGCTTGGTGCCCGAAAATATGAGAATACCAGATAGAAAAATAGTAGTAGGCAATCCTGCGAAAATAGTAAAGGACGTTAGTGAAGAAATGGTTGAGTGGAAATCCGAAGGAACTGAGTTATACAAATCACTTCCAAAAGAACTTTACGAAACACTCAAACCAACAAGTCCATTGAGGTCTAGTCCTGATGGAAGCAAAAATATTGGGGAACCTTTATCAGATTATAAACCGTGGAAAGAACAACAATTAAATCAAGAAAAATGAGAACACCAAAAGCGATAGTAGTCTGCGTTATGCTGCTACAATTATCTTATTCAAATGCGCAAACCTTTTCATTTGATCACAACTCTGTTTCAAGATCATACATTGTACACCTTCCCCCTTCCTACTCAGATTCTAACTCGTATCCACTTATAATCAATATGCATGGCTACGGATCGGATGCTATCCAAGAGCAATTTTACGCCGAGATGGACGCAGTGGCCGACACAGCTAATTTTATAGTTGTATATCCGAATGGAGTTTCAAATTCCTGGAACTCAGGACAAACATGGTCTTATAATCCTGGCATAAACGATGTAACCTTTATATCTGCTCTTATAGATACCATGGCCAAGAATTACAGCATCGACACTTTGATGGTGTATGCCTGTGGTATGTCGAATGGTGGATATATGAGTTACAGACTGGCTTGTGAATTGGAGAACAAGATCGCAGCCATAGCCTCGGTAACTGGTGTTATGTCAGATAGTGTTTACAATGCTTGTCAAACAGACCGGCCGGTTCCTATCTTGCACATGCATGGCACTGCTGATCCAACTGTTGCCTACAACGGCACCTTTGGAAACACCGCAGTTGAAACTGGAATTGCCTGGTGGGTGCAAAACAACAACTGTCCCTCCACTCCAGATACTACCATTATTCCTGACATCGACACGCTGGATGGAAGCACCGTGGAAAAATACTACTATGGACCCTGCGATGATTCGACAGAAGTGGTACTGTTTAAGATAATAGGTGGAGAGCATACCTGGCCCGGTGTGTCCTATATAATTGCTGTAACGAATCAGGACATTGACGGAAGCGGCGAAGCGTGGCTCTTTTTCAAGAAACACAAATTACCATATACTCCACCTCCTGCTTCTAGTAGCGACCTAACAAGGAGAAAAGAAGAAATAAGAGTTTATCCAAATCCTTTTACGGATATAGTTACGCTTATGAACATTCCCAAAGATATCGAAACCTTCCAATTATACGATTTGCTGGGCAAATCATTGGGCTCCATTAAAGTGGAAACCACCAATACCAAAATTCAGATTAACCTAGCTGATATTCCCAGAGGAACCTATCTTATAAAAGCTGTATCCAAACAATATACCTACAAATCACTACTGGTTAAACTCTAGCAATATAACTATGAGATAGCCGTTGAAGGTATTCCACTGCAATACCTTGAAATGAAACGGTTCTTTTTTGCCTTCTTCATTTTTTATATTAGTTCAAGCGCCTGTTCTGTACCTCGATCCGATTCGAGCAATTTCAAAGCGCACACTGTGGTCGATATCTCTATTGGAGCTTATTATGTTACCGAAAGTGATCTTCTCAGGTATGGAACTTACAGTACCAGTACTATGTACTCCTCGTTTTATACTCCAAAAAGACTAAGAATTATGCGTCAGGGAAAGTTTCTAATGTACGGAATCGGTTTATCAGAAAAATTAATTGAGTCTCCAGGAAAGACCGTCTATCCAATGTATGAACGACAATCTTCTCAGGTACAATTAACTCAGATATTTACGATTTTAGAATATCCCTTTATTAATAAACCCGCTTTCTCTCTCGGGCTTTACATTGAACCCGGGCTTTCAATATCCAAAGAAAGAGATAGAGATTCATATTCTAAGTGGCTTACGCTGGGGGCGGGGCTAACCGCAGAATTCAAGCTAAACTCAATATTTTCGCTAGTTGCTAGTACAAAATATGAATATTATAGAGGCATGCGGAACTATACAGAGGAAAACGAAATGAATTACGGGGTTATATCATTTTACACTGGCGCAAGAATAAGGTTTAGTAATTCAAAGATTATCCGTGATCGATTAGCTAAAATACATGATGACTCGACCAAAAGCGTGTTATTCGGACTGTCATTTGGGATTTCCCTTCGCCTTCTAGGTACGAAGCATATAGGAAAATATCAGTATAGAAACTTAGGGTATCCGTACGTCGATTTAGAAGCTAAAAATCAGTATAAGAACAGTTTCGGTTTCATTTACAGAGCGCTTCCCTCTTTTGAGCTAAATATTACGGATAGTAAACTTCGTAGTCAGGCGATTAGTGTATCATATCGTAAATCAGTTAAATCGGCCTACTTTTATTTTTCTGGCAGTGAACTGCTCAAGTTGGAACAGTTAAATATTTCCTATCAGTATGACATTCCACTAATCCCTAAATCGAATAGAGGTAAGAAACGAAACCCATACGTATATGCTGGAGGAAAAGCCATGATCAACTTTAAAAATCTTACTTATAGTTCTAATAATTGTGCATATAGTATCGAGTGTGGTAGTTATACTTACGTAGATAAATCAAACCTTCTCTCATTTCAGCAGGTTATAGGCTTTAGGACGCCAAGATGTAAGATATATTGTGATTTTGGCTTGGCTCTCAATGTATTGTCATTTTCAAATGGAAAGTATGAGAAGTACTCAAGGTCATATAGTATTCCAAACAATTTAATCGAAGAAACCGTAGAAGGTTCCTATTCAAAGACAATCTTTTTCGATGGGGAATTGTTTTTCAGTGATACTTACGTGAAGATCGGGTATCGCTTCTGATGTTATCTAGTAATAAAGAACCCTTCATCACCTAGGGTTTGATAGAGTGGCATCATTATATATCCGGAGTGTGGAGACAGCACTTCGCCGCTTACGTCAACCCCTAAGACTTCTCCTTCCGTTATATTTTGAAAATTCACATAACCCGGATTCATCTTAAATTGATCTGATGCAACGATATTGTGAACATAAATAAGTTCTGATATTTTCGGGAAGTTTTCTGCGCTTGACACCATAAGCGCCCTATGTTGTTCGTAATTAGGTATCCGTGATTTATCGATGCACCCCGTGGCCTCCAGAAGTAACCAAACTCCTGCTTCATGTATGCTTACACTTTTTTCAACTCCTAAGGGGCCGCCTTCAAATGCAATAGAACAAAAACCACGCTCATTCATGTATTGAATTGCTGTACCCTGCAAAGATTTATCGAGTCCCGTTATTATGGGAATATGCAAGGCACTGGCAATTCGATAATTATCTGCTCCTTCAAAAGTGAATGTGAACATTCCCTCTGC
>NVRZ01000120.1 GCA_002401055.1 Bacteroidota bacterium | reverse complement strand
AATAGAGAAGTGCTTTACTACTTATTCCAATATATAGAAAACGAATTCGGATTTCCCGGAGCTTCCGTGTTTCAGTACATCTCATTTAGGGCTGCCCTTTCAGTCATTACTTCTCTATTGATTTCCATGGTCTTTGGAAAGCGAATAATTGATTACCTGCTAAAGAAGCAAGTAGGTGAGTCCATAAGAGATCTTGGATTACCTGGGCAGATTGAGAAGGAAGGTACCCCGACTATGGGAGGCCTGATAATTCTCGGCGCAATTCTGGTGCCTGTTTTACTCTTTGCTCAGCTGAATAATATCTACGTGCAGTTGATGATCCTGACTACAGTTTGGTTGGGATTCATCGGGTTTCTTGATGACTATATCAAGGTTTTTAAGAAAGATAAATCTGGTCTGGCAGGTAAATTCAAGATATTGGGACAGGTTGTTTTGGGTTTGGTTATTGGAACTGTATTGTTCTTCAGCGATCAGGTTGTGCTACGAGAAAGATCTGATGGCGCAATTGTAGAAAATGTTGAATCTGCAGACAATTCCGAAGGAATAGAAGAGAAGGTAATGCAATTGGAAAGGATAAAATCCACCAAGACCTCTATTCCATTTTTTAAGAACAATGAATTTGATTACGCATCGCCATTGGCCTTCCTTGGTCCGGGATACGAAAAATGGGCTTTTCTGATTTTTATTCCGTTTGTCATTCTTATTATCGTGGCCGTATCAAATGGGGTAAATATTAGCGACGGTTTGGATGGGTTGGCCACTGGAACTTCGGCGATAGTTGGTGCCGCACTAGGAGTGCTTGCCTATGTTTCTGGCAATATTTTCTTCGCGGATTATCTCAATATCATGTACATCCCTTTGAGCGGGGAACTGGTTGTATTCATTAGCGCCTTTGTGGGGGCATGCGTGGGATTTTTATGGTACAACTCTCATCCGGCCCAGGTATTTATGGGCGATACTGGAAGTCTGGCGTTGGGCGGCATCATCGCAGTATTTGCCATTTCCATTAGAAAGGAACTTTTGATCCCAATACTATGCGGAATTTTCTTGGTAGAGAATCTTTCAGTGGTGATTCAGGTGGGATATTTTAAGTACACGAAACGAAGATATGGTGAGGGAAGGCGCGTGTTTAAGATGGCACCATTACATCATCATTATCAAAAAATGGGAATGCATGAATCTAAGATCGTGACGCGATTTTGGATTGTATGTGTCATGCTGGCGGTACTGGCGATCATAACGTTAAAGATGAGGTAATGAAGTATGGAATTACTAGGCGGAATAAGATGAAATGAAGAAGCTCGTGATATTGGGAGCAGGCGAGAGTGGCACAGGAGCGGCCTTGCTGGCAAAGAAAAATGAATACGAGGTTTTTGTTTCTGACAGTGGAGAGATTAAGGAGAAGTACAAGACTGTTCTTTGGAATAATAAAATAGAGTTTGAGGAGAAGGCGCATAGCGCCGACAGAATACTCAAAGCGGACCAGGTGGTAAAGAGCCCGGGAATACCTGATAACTCAGAGCTGATTCAGCAGCTGATTAAAAAGGAAATTCCTGTTATATCCGAGATAGAATTTGCAGGGAGGTATACCGATGCATTTATGATCGGTGTAACTGGAAGTAACGGAAAAACCACGACCGTGAATTTAATATATCACATTCTTAAAAATGCCGGGATGAATGTTGGTTTAACAGGAAATGTAGGTAACAGCTTGGCCAGGCAAATTGCCGAGGATGATAAAGAAATATATGTGATTGAGCTGAGCAGTTATCAGCTCGATGGGATGGAAAAGATTAAGATGGATATCGGGGTCTTGTTGAACATTACCCCAGATCACTTAGACCGGTATGATAATAAAATGGAAAATTATGTTGACTCGAAATTTAAAATTCTCGAATTAGTAAAACCTGGAGGACACTTTATTTACAACATTGATGATGAGGTAATGAAAAGTAAACTCCGCAATAAACAAACGAAAGGTGTAAACCTGATTCCCTTTTCAATTGAGGATGAGCTTGATGAGGGAGCTTTTATAAACGAAAACCAATTAATCGTAAAAATTAACCAAAACCAAAATCAATTTAATATGTTATTACAAGAATTAGCCCTACAAGGCAAGCACAACATCTATAATTCTATGGCAGCTGGAATTGCAACAAGGGTATTAGAGGTAAGAAAGGAGATAATAAGGGATAGCCTTATGGATTTTCAAAATATTGAACATCGCTTAGAATACGTAGTTAAGGTACATGGTATCGAATACATTAATGACTCAAAGGCCACCAATGTGAACTCCACCTGGTACGCACTCGAGAGTATGACAAAGCCCGTGATTTGGATTGTTGGTGGTGTTGATAAGGGAAATGATTACAGCATTCTTTCTGAATTGGTCAGGAAAAAAGTCAAAGCCATCATATGCATCGGCGCTGAAAAAAAGAGCAATAGAAAAATACACAGGGCATTTGATGAGATTGTAGAGACAATCATAGATGCATCTTCTATGGAGGAGGCCGTGAAATTATCATATAGATTAGGTACAAAAGGGGATGTGGCCATGTTATCGCCTTGCTGTGCCAGCTTTGATGCTTTCAAAAATTATGAGGAAAGAGGATGGAGATTTAAAAAAGCAGTGCGTGAATTGTAAATCAGAGGTTTGGAGCGCTTAGGTACATATCTTAGAGGAGACAAGGTAATATGGCTCGTAGTATTCATATTGTCTATCTTCTCGGTGCTGGCAGTGTACAGTTCTACGGGTACACTGGCGTATAAGTACCAGGCAGGAAATACGGAATATTACCTGCTCAAGCACTTTGCTATTCTTGTCACGGGTTTGGTTTTGATGTATGGCGCTCATCTGGTTAAATACACCTATTATTCAAGGTTGTCACAGTTGCTGATATGGATTGCGGTACCGCTATTGTTGTTAACGTTGATGATGGGTACCAACATCAATCAAGCCAGTCGTTGGCTGACATTGCCGGTTGTGGGAATATCATTTCAGACATCGGATTTGGCCAAGCTTGCACTAATAATGTATCTGGCCAGAATATTATCGAAGAAGCAAAACCAGATAAAGGACTTTAAAACGGGATTTCTGCCAATTCTAATTCCTGTCGTTCTTGTATGCGCGCTGATTCTTCCCGCTAACTTCTCTACCTCTGCACTGTTGTTTTTAACAAGCCTTTTCTTAATGTTTATTGGTAGAGTTAAGACCAGGTATCTACTGCTATTAATAGCAACAGGGATCACCATATTAAGCCTGTTTGTGACCATAATAATGTTCACTCCGTCGCAGGGAAGAGTGGCAACGTGGAAGAGCAGGATTGAAAATTACATAAGCGGTGATAATGCGGGTAACTATCAGGTAGAGCAATCAAAAATTGCCATTGCCAAGGGTGGACTGATCAATTTTGACCCAGGTGGAAGTACACAAAGGAACTTCTTGCCGCATCCATATTCTGATTTTATTTTCGCAATTATTATTGAAGAATATGGATTGCTGGGAGGAGCGTTTATCATCTTACTGTACTTCATACTGTTGTTTCGCACAGTCAGAATAGTGAGTAAGAGCCCAGGCACCTTTGCTACGCTGTTAGCAATGGGATGCTGTTTCAGCTTGGTTTTTCAGGCCTTAATTAATATGGCGGTAACTGTGAATCTGATACCCGTTACGGGCTTGGCATTGCCTCTTGTTAGTATGGGCGGAACATCAATCTTGTTTACGAGTATAGCAATTGGGATAATATTAAGCGTAGGAAGAAGCGTTGAAAACGAAACAAAGAAAGTGAAGACTTCTAAGTTAAGGTATGCCCTGTCGTAGCAACTGCATCTACAGTTACTAAATTGGCAGGGGTAACAGTTATAGTGTGAAAAAAGTTATCATCAGCGGAGGAGGAACTGGTGGGCATATATTCCCCGCAATCAGCATCGCTAACAAACTAAAGGAAACCATTGAGGGCATTGACATCCTATTTGTCGGTGCTCAAGATCGAATGGAAATGGAGAAGGTACCAGCTGCTGGTTATCCCATTGAAGGTTTGTGGATAAGTGGTTTTCAGCGAAGCCTAAGCCTTAAAAACTTATCCTTTCCTTTTAAAGTAATCGCAAGTATGTTCAAAGCCAATAGAATCATTAATTCTTTCAAACCTGATTTAGTAATTGGGGTAGGAGGTTATGCAAGTGGCCCAATGTTACAGGCGGCTGCGAACAAGGGAGTACCAACGATGATACAAGAACAGAATTCATACGCCGGAATAACGAATAAATTGTTGGGGAGAAAAGTTGACATTATTTGTGTCGCCTTTGATGGGATGGAAAAATTCTTTCCTGAAAACAAGATCGTGCTTACTGGCAATCCAATACGAAAGGACATTCTCGATTTGAAGCATTCAGCTGAAGATTCACGAAAGCAACTGGAGCTTGAAAATGAGAAGACCTTACTTGCAGTTGGAGGTAGCCTGGGTGCAAGGTCAATCAATCTGGGAGTCAAAGCAGGCGCAAAGGAAATAGTTGCTGCCGGCATTCAGGTTATTTGGCAAACGGGCACAGATTTCTTTGATGAAGCAGTTCAATTTATAAAGGACGAGAAGTTGGACGATAAAGTGAAGGTATTTGATTTTATAGCTGAGATGGACCGCGCTTATGCCGCCGCAGACGCAATTGTTTCTAGGGCTGGAGCCATAGCAGTTTCTGAAATTTGTTGTGTAGGGAAACCAGTTATATTGGTGCCTTATCCATTTGCTGCGGAGGACCATCAAACAAAAAATGCGAAGGCGCTTTCAGAAAATGATGCCGCAATATTGGTGGCAGATAATGAGGCTATTAATCTTGGGCAAATAGTAATTGAGCTATTTTCTCAGCCAGAAAAAATGGAAAATCTTGCTAAGAATGTTTCTGCTTTGGCACACCGAAATGCTGCCGAAAAAATTGTAGCTGAAGCGTCCAAGCTTCTTAATACGAGTACTTGATGAGCCTGAAATATATTACGAGCGTATTTTTTGTGGGGGTTGGAGGAATTGGCATGAGCGCTCTAGCCCGTTATTTTAATATATCTGGTAAAAATGTGTTTGGCTATGATCAGACTTCCACAGCACTTACTGATAAATTAATTAAGGAGGGAATTCAGATTACGTTTAGCGATGATATTTCCAGCATTGATAGTAAGCTTTTGGATAGCGGTGAGACCAATAAACTATTGGTCGTATATACACCTGCAATTTCTTATTCCAATAAAATCCTAAGCGCATTTGATAAAATTGAAGGGATGTTGGTGATGAAGCGCGCTGAAGTGTTGGAGGCGATTACAAAGGACAAGTTTACTATTGCGGTTGGAGGAACGCACGGAAAAACAACGGTTACCTCAATTATCGCACACATCCTTAAGGAGTCAGGAAAGGATCTCAGTGCTTTTGTGGGAGGAATCTTAACTGATTATGAAACCAATTACTTATCATCAGGCAATTCATCTGTTATGTTGGTTGAGGCTGATGAGTACGACCGCTCTTTTCATAAGCTAACTCCAGATCTGGCAGTAATTACTTCTATTGATCATGATCACATGGATGTATATGAAGATTTTGGGTCGATGAAAGAATCTTTTGTGGAGTTCGCTTCAAATATTGTGGAAGGTGGTACACTTATAGTTCAGGAACGGGTTTCTCGTTTATTCGAGAATAGTAGTGCCATAGTTGAATCCTACTCTCTTGCTCAGTCGGCGAAATACTTTGCGGATAATATTAGAATAGAAAATGATTGCTTCGTTTTTGATTTTGTTTCGGAGGAGCATAAGATAATGGACATAACTATTGGCATGGCCGGGAGACACAATGTGGAAAACGCCGTAGTTGCAATTGCTGTTGCTTTGAAGCAGAGTGTAGACCAGAAGGAAATAAAAAAGGCGCTGGCACAGTTCCAAGGGATCAAAAGAAGATTTGAAGTTCATATAAAGACTAGTGCTCTTGTATACATTGATGACTACGCGCATCATCCTAAAGAAATCGATGCCTGTATAAGCGCTATTAAAGAATTGTATCCGGATAAAAAAATTACGGGTGTATTTCAGCCGCATCTATACTCGAGAACGAAGGATTTTGCTAAAGCATTCGCGGTGAGCCTCGACGCCTTAGACGAGGTATTCTTGCTAAATATATACCCTGCCAGAGAGAAGCCTATTGAGGGAGTTTCATCAAATATGATACTCGATAAGATGCATTTAAGAGAAAAATCTATTGTAAAGAAGGACAACCTTATAGATGAATTGCTCCATTCTGATGTAGAGGTGTTGGTTACAATGGGCGCTGGTGACATAGACAAAATGGTGATTCCTATCAGGGAGACTCTTCTTAGGGCTACTGAATAAAGAATTCTTTAACTCTTCACGATATTAACAAATGGGTGTGGAGAATTTCCCCTGTATCCCCGTAGTTCTTAAGCAAAACTTGAATAAAATACGGTGATATTTTAAGGTGTATAGAATCTGATGGGAATTCCGATAAAAAAACGCTTGTTGCAAATTGGGTTGTGGTCCTTCATTTTTGTGGGACTTGCCTTTGTAATGGGTTTTGTGGCCGTGGAGCACAGGAATCAAAATTGTGAAAAGATCCACGTTGAAATTGATTATTCCGAAGGCTACTTTTTTGTAGAACCGGAGGATGTGAGGGCCATGATAAGGAACGATGGAATTGAATTGCTGGGTAAACCGATATCCGCCATAGACTTTCAGATGTTGGAGAGCTTGATTGCAAATAACCCTCATGTTGAAAATGTACAGGTGTATTCCCTGATATCTGGCGATTTAAAAATTGAGATTAGTCAAAGAACTCCGATGTTGAGGCTAATGCCTCGTTCAATGCGAGGGTTTTATTTGGATAAAAAGGGGGTCCGAATGGAACTATCTAAAAAGTATACTGCCAGAGTAACATTGGCCAATGGTTTCATTAAAAATGATATGGTAAGCGATCTCTTTTTGTTAGCAACTTTTGTTAATAACAATAAGTTCTGGCAATCTCAGCTGCAGCAAATCTATGTAGATTCGGCGCAACAGATTTTGCTGATCCCCAGAGTTGGAAGGCATAAAATTATACTTGGTGAGGTGAGAAATTTGGAAAATAAATTTTCCCATCTCCTCGCCTTTTATAAAGATGGATTGAACAAGATTGGTTGGAATAGATATGAAACAATAGACCTCAGTTACGAAGG
Source organism: Bacteroidota bacterium (assembly GCA_002401055.1). Lineage (GTDB taxonomy): Bacteria > Bacteroidota > Bacteroidia > NORP154 > NORP154 > NORP154. The sequence goes on along the minus strand of NVRZ01000120.1, from coordinate 1,416 downwards.
TCAAATAGTATGTACTAAATAATAACTACCGCCTTTAAGGCATAAAATATTTTGAGTAATGGATAAATTAGAAACGGTCGTAAGCCTTGATATAGGAACTACCAAGATCGTTGCAATCGTTGGACGAAAGAATGAACATGGGAAAATAGAAATTCTCGGTGTTGGAAAAACCAAGTCACCTGGAGTGAAAAGAGGGATAGTGACCAACATAGCCGAAACTTCTGAAGCAATAAAAATTGCAATTGAGAAGGCCGAAAAGGATTCGGGAATTGAGTTTGATAGAGTGGTTAATGTGGGAATAGCGGGCCAGCATATCAAAAGTTTGCAGCACCGAGGAATACGAACCCGCGACAGTATTGAGGATGAGATAAGTCAGGAGGACATCGACGCGCTGGTTGAAGATATGTACAAGTTGGTAATGCTTCCCGGGGAAAAAATTATTCATGTCTTGCCGCAGGAATACATCATTGACGGTGAGCAAGGAATTACCAAGCCTATCGGTATGTCGGGTGTTAGATTAGAGGCTAATTTCCACATTATAACTGGACAGGAAGCTGCCAAGAATAACATATACAAATGTGTGGAGAAGGCAGGACTGGACGTTGCTGAACTCATTCTAGAGCCTTTGGCGTCGGCGGAAGCGGTGCTTAATGCTGAAGAGAAAGAGGGTGGAGTTGCGCTGGTTGATATTGGTGGTGGCACAACGGATATCGCTATCTTCTACGATGACATTATTCGCCACACTGCAGTTATACCATTTGGTGGAAGCTCTATTACTGAAGATATTAAAGAAGGTTGCACGATCCTTCGGGGTCAGGCGGAACAGCTAAAAGTGAAGTTCGGATCCGCGCTTGCAGATCAAACTCAAGAAAATGAAATAGTTGCAATACCTGGACTGGCAGGAAGAGATCCGAAGGAAATTTCGATTAAGAATCTTGCACACATCATTCAAGCGCGTATGCAGGAGATACTGGAATATGTTGATCACGAAATAAAGAATTCAGGTTTTAGGGATAAATTAATTGCTGGTATTGTACTCACCGGAGGAGGAAGTCAGCTAAAGCATATTTCTCAGCTCTGTGAATACATTACGGGCATGGGCACTAGAGTGGGATATCCTAATCAGCATTTGGCCAATGGCGAAGTTGATAATGTGACAAGTCCGATGTTCTCAACAGGAGTTGGGCTCGTTATAAAAGGTTTTGAAGCGCAGGAAAAAGCGGCCACAAGAAAGCACGTAGTAACAACACATTCCAACAAGACCAAAGGGGGATTTTTTGATCAATTCTTTAACAAGAGCAGAGAGTTTTTTGATGAGCCGGAGGTCGATGGAGAAGAACAAGTATAACAATATTACTAATTATTTTCGAGATGATTTTAATAATTCTGAAACAGATATTTTTTTTTCATTTTTTT
>NVRZ01000119.1 GCA_002401055.1 Bacteroidota bacterium | reverse complement strand
AGAGCGGGGAAGTATGACCATGGACGGCGAAGCTGCGGCACCTCCTGTCTGTGATGTTTCTGGTGATGACCTGCAGCGCATTTATTACTATTCTGTATTTCCCAATATGTTGCTTACTCCTCATCCTGATTTTGTACTTTTTCATCACATCACTCCTAAGGGGCCGGGAAGTATCACTAATAATTGCTATTGGCTCTTTCACCCAGATGTGATAGCCGATAAAAATGCCCAGGAAAGGATTAAGTCAGCCGTTGACTTTTGGGACCTTACCAACCGACAGGATTGGACCGTATGTGAGCAAATGCAGAAAGGGACGGGCTCAAAACGATTTACTAGGGGATATTATTCGGGACAGGAAGATATTTTACTAGCTTTAGACAAGGAATTGCTTAAGGTATTAGGACACGATAAATAAAGGAGTTAATAAATTCACGCTATTATATGGACAATATGATAAAGAGAATTCAAACATTAACAGTCCTGCTCTACCTGCTCTCATCTGGTCAGGTGAATGCCCAATTAGATTCATCGTTAGGTGAGCTAAAAAAATATCGAAATGAAATTGGGATAGATGTTACAGCGCTAATCCCAGGACTGAAAGGATACTCATATTATACAAACCAATATATAATGTCTTTCAGGAGGCATGCTCTGGTTAGGAATCAAGCTCTTAGAATACAAATAGCTGGAGCAGTAAATGAAAGCACGAAAAACGGCAATAAGAATTTTTCATATTCCGGAGGTGTAAGGGCGGGGTATGAATGGCAAAACCCTATAAAAAAGAAATGGGAAGTTTATATGGTACTGGATGCACTATTCAATGTAAAACACACTTTGAGTACCTATGACTATGGTAACGACCCTCGTAGATCTGAATATTTTTCATATGAGTACGGTATTGCCCCGGCGGTGGGAGTTAAATTCAAGATAATAGATAGATTAACGCTAAGTACTGAGGCGAGAATTGAAATTGTCAGGAGCTACCAGGAGAGGTGGCAAACGTATCCTATGAATCCATCACAGAATATTCATGAAGTTACCGTGGGTTATTATACTCGCTATTACTATCCTAGTTACATTATTCTCTTGTATCACTTTTAGGTATTATGTGTAAGGTTATTAATTTTGGCCTCAAAGAAAATTCCATGACCCTCAAATTCTATCCTTGGATTATTATTCCGGGCCTGTAACCCTGCTTGCCGCTAGGCAGGTTTCCTCCTTTTAGTTAGTCTTAGGACTGTCTTGCCGGACTTGTTCCGGCAACTTTTTGTTTTCACCGTCAACCAATTTGTTACTTTTATGATTACTACGATTACCACATTTTAAGAGGATTATAATGCCATTACCTTCACCATTTTTTGAAAGAACCTCGAAGCTATGCACAAGCATGAGCTACAAGGAGTGGTCGGGGTATTACGCGGTAAAAAGCTATGAAACCGCTTATGTTCCAGAGTATTTTGCATTCAGACATTCCGCAGGATTGTTGGATGTTACTCCGCTATTCAAATATTCCGTTAAGGGAAAAGATGCTGCATCATTCCTTTCCAGGGTGATGGTTAAGAATATTAATAAGCTAAAAGTTGGGCGCGTTTCCTATCTCTGCTGGTGCGATGACGATGGAAAAGTGATTGACGATGGAACTGTAATGCATATTTCTGAAGAGGAGTTCTTTGTTACTTCTGCTGATCCTAGCTTCTTGTGGCTGAAACGATACACTCGGGGATATGTTGTAGAGATAAATGATGTGACCGACAGCATCTGTGGCTTGGCTCTACAAGGGCCCACTTCCAGGGAGATCTTGCGAAAATGTACGGGTTATGATATTGATCAGCTCAAGTTTTTTGCTGTAACGGAAGCTGTCATAGACGGATTTGATGTGCGTATTTCCAGAACAGGCTATACCGGTGATTTGGGCTATGAGATATGGACGGAAAACAAAAATGCGCTGAAGCTGTGGGATACAATTATGGATGCAGGTAAGGATTATGATATTTTGCCTGCTGGATTGGATGCCTTGGATATAACAAGAATTGAGGCGGGACTGATTCTCAAAGGCGCTGATTATCACAACGCGGCCCATGTGCTTATTGAAGATCGAAAGGTGTCTCCGTATGAACTTGGACTTGGCTGGACAGTTAATCTGGATAGAGAGCCTTTTAATGGACAGGCGGCGCTACAGCTTGAAAAGGAAAAAGGTTCGTTCTGGGGAACCGTGGGTTTGGATATTAGTTGGCCAGAACTAGAGACTATATATGCAAAATATGGATTACCGCCAGAAGTATCCGGTGAAGCCTGGCGAACGTCAATCCCAGTTTATGCTGAGGATGATCATTACAAACAAATAGGATATGCCACAAGCGGCACTTGGTCACCAACCTTAAAGAAGAACATAGCTATCGCCATTCTTGAGAAGCCATATGATGTGATCGGTTCTCAGTTGCAGTTTGAAGTAACTGTTGAGCACACCAGACACCTGGTAAGTGCAGAAGTTTGTAAAACACAGTTTTTTAATCCAGAGAGGAAGCGGTCCAATCCAGGTTTGGAAACTGTATCAGCTTAACTGTCAATATTTAGGTCTGAAATGTCGTATTATCTAATTCCAGTCTTACTTTTTATTCACATACTCTTACCGATGCCCTCCAAGGGCAATATCACTGACAGTTTAGAGTCTGCTTTTAAAGCGGAAGTCAATCCAGAGATTCAAATTGATATTTGTCGGCAACTCTATATGGAGTTCATAATGGTGGATCCTTCTGAGGCCAAGATATACGCAAAAAGGATGATTGAAATAGGGAAGTCCGTGGATGATTATTCGGGAATGGCTAAGGGTTTCATGTACTTGGGTATTGTCAACGAATATGATGGAGAATACAGTGAAGCGATTGGAAACCTTAAAGAGGGGGTAAGATTGAATGGCTTGGCAGAGAACTGGCAAGGCCAAATTTCCGCTTACGGGAATTTAGGAAATGTGTACTACCGTCTTGGAGATTTGGAGTCAGCTGCTAAGTTTATGCTCAAATCTTTAGGTAAGTCGGAGGAAATGAAGGATAGCATTGGGATGTCTAACTCTTTAAATAACATCGGTGCCCTTTACGTGAGAATGAATAATCCTTCAGAAGCAATGAATTACTACAACCGGTCAATTGCGATTGATAAAAAGATTGGAAATAAAATAGGTGTAGCTCAGGCACAGAGCAATGTAGCAAATTTATTACAGGCCTCTGGCGAGCTTGATAGCGCCTGGGCACTTTATGAAGCCGCCCTTTTAATTTATGAAAAAGAGGGGAATAAGGTCGGTATTTCAGATATTCTTACTGAGTTTGGATTGATTTACTCCAGGAAAGGGGATGTAGACTCGGCTATAGCCATATTAGAACGAAGTACAATTATCAAAAGGGAGCTTAAAGAAGATTATGGCATTGCACATAACCTCATAAATCTTGCTGACGTGTACAGAATAAATGGCGAATACCCGAAAGCTTTATCCATATTAGATGAGTCCACCTTCATCGCGAATGAGATAGGGACAAGCTTGTTGCTCAAAATTATAGAATTGAGTTATTCTGAGGTTTATGAAGAAATGGGCAATTATGAAAAATCGTTGATGTACTACAAAAAATATACAATCAGAAAAGACTCATTATTTAACGAAGACAAGAGTAAGGACATTGGTAAGTTGGAAGCAAAATATGAGTTCGATAAAGAGGAACAGCAAAAGAACGCGGCTGAAAAGGAGCGGCTTGAAATCCTAATGGCGGAGAAGAGCAGAAGAAACAATCTTCAATACTCAGGAATACTGATCTTTTTGGTGTTCATTTTTGCTGGTGTATTTGTGCTTGGAAGGTTTACCATTCCGGTTCGTTTGGCCGAAGGGATGGTGTTCTTTGCGTTTCTGCTGTTCTTTGAGTTTACCCTGGTACTGTTAGATCCATATATTGAAGAATACAGTTCTGGTGCCCCAGCGATAAAGCTGGGATTTAATGCGGTATTGGCAGGGTTTATATTCCCTTTACATTCGTTTTTTGAGCAAAAACTCAAGGCGCGAATCCTTAAATCAAATATTTGAAAATGAATTGTAATTTGACTGTTACATTTATATCGTTGTTAATTATCAATCAAGAAATGATAATTCATAATCTTCAATGAACAAGTACGACGCAATAGTGGTAGGAGGAGGGCACAACGGACTGGTTTGTGCTGCATATCTGGCAAAGGCTGGAAAGAAGGTATTGGTGGTGGAGAAACGCCATGTGTTGGGCGGAGCAGCTGTTTCGGAAGAATTGTACCCTGGTTTTACTTTCTCAGTGGCGTCATATGTTGTTAGTTTGTTTAGGCCACATATAATTAGGGAGCTAAATTTAGCGGAACATGGCTATGAAGTCATTCCCATGGACTGTACATTCACCCCGTCTCTTGATGGCGATCCTGGATTGGCGAGATGGTCCGATGCAAGTTTAACGCGAAGAGAAGTATCCAGACTGAGCAGGAAGGATGCGGAGGTTTATGGTGAATTCGCCATTGCCATGACTGCTATTTCCAAGTTTACCAAGGAGGTGATAGACCATCCAGCTCCTGATATTACCTCTTATCATCCGAGGGAGCTAAAGAATCTAATGCGATTGGGGCAAGCAGTAAAGAAGCTGGGGCCTGAGATGATGCACCTGAACACCAAATTGCTCACCATGAGTGCCGTGGACTTCCTTAGCATGTGGTTTGAAAGTGAGAGATTGCTAGCGCCTATGTCCGTTAGTGGTATAATCGGAACATTCCAGGGTGTGCGATCACCTGGTACTGCATATGTGTTACTGCATCATTACATGGGTGAATTGGATGGTGCCTACCGCTCATGGGGCTTCTCTAAAGGAGGCACTGGTGGAATTAGCATGGCTTGTGCCAGGGCCGCTGAGAGCTTTGGTGCTGAAATCAGAACGGAAGCCGGCGTAGCCGAGATTAAGATGAAGAATGGAAGGGCTGTTGGAGTAGTGCTGGAAAATGGAGATGAAATTGAAGCGAAGATTGTGGTATCCAATGCTGATCCGAACAGAACCATGTTGGGAATGGTAGGAGAGGATAACCTCCCTGATGACTACGTAACAGGATTAAAAAGATTTAAATACCGTGGTAGCTCCGGAAAAGTGAATTTGGCTTTAGATGGATTACCAGATTTTGCATGCAGACCTGGGTTTGGTGGCCACTTGAAAGGGGATATCACCATTGCTCCAAGTATCAACTACCTCGAAAGGGCATATGACGATGCCAAATACGGTGACTTTTCTAAGCATCCATTTATCGATTGTGTTATTCCTACGCTCACCGATCCTAGCCTGGCTCCTCCTGGTAAACACATCATGTCTTGTTTTGTACAATATGCACCGTATCACCTCAAGGAAGGAGCAGATACCTGGCCGGATAGAAGAGAGGAGTTTGGTGATACAGTTGTAAACACTTTGGCAGAATATATGCCAAATCTCAAAAGCAAGATTCTTTATCGTCAGGTGTTAACTCCGTGGGATATAGAAAAGAAATTTGGCCTTACAGAAGGAAATATTTTTCAAGGAGAACTGTCATTGGAGCAATTGCTCTTTCAGCGCCCGGTTGCAGGTTGGTCCAACTACCAAACTCCAATCAAGGATTTGTGGCTTTGTGGATCCGGAACACATCCAGGAGGTGGTATTATAGGTTCTGGAGGAGAACTTTCTGCTAAAACGATTCTCAGATCAGGAGCTGTTTAATCCGCCCATAAATAAATCGCAAGGGTGGATTCTAATATCTAATTACCTTTCTTGAAAACAACTTATCACCAAGGGTAATTTTTATCAGATAGGCTCCTGAAGCAAGGTTGTCGGCTTCAACATCTAAATAGTGTAAGCCCTGCGTTAATTCTCCTTGGGATTTACTTCGAATAAGAACGCCCATCATGTTATAAATCTCAATATTCACTTCTGCAGGCTCGAATAGATACAATTTGAGATACAAATAGCTCCAGAATGGGTTTGGATAAGCCCCAATTAACGCAGCACCAAGCTCATGGCGTTTTAAGTTGGATATTAATGAAGTTTCTTTAGGCGGCTGAGTAACAAATATTGAGGACCGAGGGATTGAAGCATTGCTGGATTCTTGAAGTACATTCGCACTGTCGTTGGTGTACCAGAAGGGACCAGCTGTCTGACTCAAATCTGTAGAGTCGGTAATATCACCTACGTAGTTGTAGTCTGCCTGACATCTATAGGTGTTAATATCAAGAATGTAATAGCCATGACCAGTCAGCTTTACATATTGAATATGCGGATTTGCTGCTTTTATGGTTGAAGCAGAAACACTAAATGGAGAGTTCATGGTGGTAATGCTTGAGCAAATAAATTCAACACCTATTTTATTGCTTGAGCCATCTTCAAGATTGTTTGCCCATGCAGTATGAATATCGCCAGTAAGCACCACGAATTTGTTGATATTGTTTGTGAGTACTGTATCGTACAAACGAGATCTTTCTGCTCGGTATCCATCCCATGCATCGGTGGTAAATGGCCCAATGAATGGAATCTCTAATGGAGCCATCATAACCTGTTGAGCCATAATTTTCCACTGAGCCGTAGAGTTCTTCATTTCTGAGGATAACCAGGCGAGTTGGGTTGTTCCAAGTAAATAACGGCTCGTGTCATCTATTGCATTTCCATCTTGTTGGTCACGGCCAATTAAGCGTGTATCAGTCATGTACAAGTCGAGCAAGTCTCCCCATTTGAAAGCTCTGTAAATCTTCAGCGTATCAGACAGATCAGGTTGACGTATAGGTAACCACTCATAAAATACCCGAGCTGCTGCTGTTCTTCTATCTTCCCAAACGCCATCCGTCAATGAATCATGGCCATCTGCTCCTCCAAACCACGTATTATTGGCTAGCTCATGATCATCCCAAATATTGATAAAAGGATACATCTGATGTACGCATCTAAGTTCACGGTCCAGTCGGTATTGTGAGTATCGTTGTCGATAATCATTCAATTCAGTAATTCGATTGGGCGGTTCATGTTCGCGTCCCAAGCTTCCCTGTTCGCCATTTTCATAAATGTAATCTCCTAGATGGATGACAGCATCAATATCATTCCTTTCAACGATTTTAGTGTAACCATGAAAATATCCATCGACATAGTCTGAGCATGAAACAACCGCGAAGCGCAATGAATCAACTGGCCCTGAGGGGGCTGTGCGTGTTCTTCCAATGAGTGAGTTTTGCCCAGCGTAGCTAAACCGATAATAGTACCAGCTGTTTGCCTGTAATCCTGTAGCATCAACTTTTACCGTATAATCCACTTGCGCATCAGTACTTACCGTTCCGCTATTGATAATATTTGTGAATGTAGTATCACTGGCTATTTCCCAGTTAATACTCGCAATGGTTTGTGCAGAATCAGGTGTGTATCGGGTCCAAATTATTACCCTGTCGGTTAATGGATCACCAGATGCTACTCCGTGATAAAAAGGAGCTAAAGAGGCGTTTACTTCCGATCTGTTATAAATATTTGATTGAGCGATTGCGATCGCAGACAACGCCAACAGTATGACAAGGCTAGTAAGTTTTTGCATTATACAATTTTGGATTCACGGCTAATTTAGCAAATTGATCACTATTACATTGATCAGTCGCATGCCGCCAGGAATAAGAAATTAGACTACCTATCTAAGGGTATAAAGGATCAAGCCTAGTTTTTGCGAAGTCCTTTCTCATTAGCCAGAGAAACTTTTAACGTCAGTTCCTTTCCCCACTTTATTCTGAAATCTTTGATAATCAAATCCTTGTATCCGGCGCTAGTGATTGAAATTTCATAATTACCAGTATCTACTTCAACTTCAAAGTATCCATCTTTATTCGCTTGCAGCTGCTTGCCGTTCTTTATATCAATAAAAGCAAGTGGGATAACATTTTTTTCATTCAGTACATAGACCGTACCTTTTAAGGTGCCTGTTCCGGGCATGAGTATTTTGACCTTGTTTTCTTTTTCGACAGTGAATGCGCTCTCCGTTGCCACATCATTTTCTTGACCAAATCCAGTAAGTCCAATTAGAAATAATGGAATAAAAAGAATAATATTTTTCATGTAAGCAGTATAATTGATTAATTAAGTTTTCCAGCTCAAAATACTTGATTAGCTGACTTAAATTGGCTTATATCAACTATATTTTCAACAATATAGTGCTAGAAAGTCTTGAAAATGGCGTTAGCAAACCTGTCGGCTGCCTCTGGATGAAACCGAAACCATAATTCTGGTTCTATAAGCTCCATCTCGGTAACTGCAAGCTTTTCCTCGTTATCCGTAATTACGTCTACTCGTGCGTATACCGGTAGCGGAGTACATTGTTTGGCAGCATGTTCTGCAAACCTGATCTCCTCAGGCGATGGAGTGTATTCTTTAACTGTGCCACCAAAGTCATCTTGAACTCTAAACTCCCCTTGTTTCGCGGTTTTCAGAACTGCGTGTGTGTACTTCCCGTCAAATATCATGTATGCCACCTCGCCCTTATCAACTACATTTTTTTGAAAAGGCTGAATAAGCATGGTCTCCTTTCTAACTAAATCCGAGTAAATTTCCTTGTATTCATCAACGGTAACCATGTTAATATG
>NVRZ01000118.1 GCA_002401055.1 Bacteroidota bacterium | reverse complement strand
GCAACCATGGCCTTTTGTGCTGGAATAATTACCCAGAATACATTACCCGCCATAATGGTGCCGAGAAGGGCCCCAACATGGATGTATGCCGCTCTGGGGCTCAAAACTTGAGATAGCACCCATGAGAACAATGTTAAAATCGCAAAGCCAATAATTGAAAAGACAATCTTATTCTTTGCAATTGTCGATTTGCAGAGCAAGTCATATACGAACCAGGATAGAATAAGCGATGCGATTCCAAAAATGACTGCGTGGCCGGGTTCAATATCCAAGACATCCGGGTTCACCATTGTTACACTGGCATTCATGTAATAAACGATCCAGAGCAAGGCGAATCCGGTGATCCAGGTAAAGTAAGCTTCGTATTTAAACCAATGAAGATTTTTTGGGATTTTGTCTGGAGCCAGCTTATATTTCTCGACAAAGTAGAATCCGCCTCCGTGAACCGCCCACAAATCGCCAGCAATCTCATCCCGGAGGTTCTTAGTTCTGTTGAGGCTGTTTTCCAGAAAGATAAAATAGAATGATGCCCCAATCCACATTATTCCTACGACTACGTGTGCCCAACGTACTAGAAGGTTCATCCACTCTCTAACGTGGCCTTCTATGATTGTTCCACGAACCTGAAAATAGAAAAAGTAGAAGAGAATAAAACCAATAAGTAGAATTATTGTAACTCTTCTTATGATGGCTGCATCGCCAAAAATAGATGCCAGTCGTTCGTTGTAAAAGTTTTCCTTTTCATCATCTCCCTCTTTTAGCTCTGGTTTCTTAATTCCTCTAAGTGTCAGAATAATAAATAGAGCAACAGCTAGTACGGCCAAAAAGTAAAAAATATTAGGGGTCGAAAAAGCGTGGGAGATTTCGTTCATGAGGCGAACTTAACAGATTATAATTAAGTTAGATTTTGGTTATGGTATTACACTAATTTAAATTTCAATGCTGATGTAAATTTTACCAATGCCATACAAATCCTTTGCTACTAAAATAATAAAATATCCAGATCACTTTAAATCAATTGCTTCCTTATCTTATCAACGGATAGGAGTATGACTTCATTGGTCGCAGGTAGAGAAAAGTCTGGTTCAATTTTGTGATTTCCAACGGCTGAGATGGCATCTTTTATTGCGAGCCAGCACGAGAGAGCCAACATCAATGGCGGCTCTGCCACTGCTTTGCTTCGCCTTATGGTATTTACTGAATTTGGAAACCCCTCCAATAACTGCACTCGGAAATCTTTTGGTATATCTTGAATATTAGGAATTTTGTAGGTGTCAGGAGAATGATTTAACAAATTACCCTTGTCGTCCAATTTACATTCTTCAGTGGTGCACCAGCCTTGACCTTGAACATATCCACCTTCAATTTGACCAATGTCTAATCGTGTGTTTAATGATTCTCCAACATCATGCAGGATATCTGTACGTATGTTGGTGAAAAAGCCGGTAAGGGTATCCAATTCAATTTCTGTAACGGCCATTCCAAACGAATAGTAGAAATAAGGATGCCCTTTTCCTTTTTCGCGATCGAAATGAATGTCTGGCGTTTTATAGAAACCAGTCGCACTTAAGCTTATCTGATTTATATATACGAGGTTGCAGGCATCTTCAAAACTTATCTTTCTAGTTGTGTTCTCGCTATCGTAAATGTTGTCGTTTACAAAGATTATATCATCCTCATCAGATTCAGTCTTTGAGTTGGGAACGGTCTTGTTAAACTCTACAGCAACCGCTTGTGCAATTCTGTTTTTCAGTTTTGAAACTGCATTTCTCACCGCCATTCCATTGAGGTCAGTTCCTGCCGAGGCGGCAGTAGCTGAGGTATTTGGAACTTTTGCGGTGGAGGTGGCGTTGACTTTTATCCTGTTGCTGCTAACACCAAATTCCATCGCAGCAATTTGTTGAATCTTGGTATGAAGGCCCTGTCCCATTTCTGTGCCTCCATGATTTACAAGTATTGTACCGTCTTTGTACACATGCACCAATGCCCCTGCCTGGTTCAAAAAAGAGGTGGTAAATGATATTCCGAATTTGACTGGGGTTATTGCAATTCCTCTTTTTAAGAATTCATTTTTCTTATTGAATTCTTTGATTTTCTCTCTTCGTTCCACATATTTGGAAGATTGCAGCAACTGTTCGTTGATTACAGTCAATCGATTGTGTTCCACTCGTTGGCCATATGGAGTTTCATTTCGATCTTGTTCACCGTAGTAGTTGAGCTCCCTAATTTTGGCTGGATCCTTTTTTAACTGTCTTGCAATTTTATCTATAATGGTTTCTATACAAGCCATTCCCTGTGGTCCTCCAAAGCCTCGGAATGCTGTATTGGAAGGTAAATTCGTAAACCATGCAAATCCAAGTATTCTAATATTTGGAATGTAATAGGCATTGTCTGCGTGCATCATTGCCCTTTCCAGAATAGCCATTGTAAGATCGGTAGATGATCCTGCATCGGTATGTTGCTCTAAATCCAATCCACTTATAACACCCTTGTTATCGAAAGCAACCTTGTAGTATGTTAGGAAGGGATGCCTCTTTCCAGTCATTTTTTGGTCATCGTCGCGAAACAATCGGATTTTGACAGGTCTTCTGGTTTGAGCGGCCAATAGTGAGGCCCAAACGGCCGTGTGATTGGCTTGTGTTTCCTTACCTCCAAAAGCGCCTCCCATTCGCCTTATCTGTACTTCTATTTCGTGCTTAGGGATGCCCATGACTTCCGAAATAATGGCCTGTGTCTCAGAAGGGTGTTGTGTAGAGCTGTGAACAAGCAATTCAATACCTTCTCCTGGGAGAGCGAGGGCAATTTGAGTTTCAAGGTACCATTGCTCCTGAGCTCCGGTCTTTAGTTCTCCCTCTATAATATTAGGAGCTTTGTTGAATGCCTTTTTAATGTTTCCATTTTCAATCTTTCTCTTAGGCTGGATAAGCCTTCCGGATTTTATTGCCTCAACGATGGATAGAGTAGGCTTCAGCTGCTTGTATCTAATCTTAATCAGTTTCTCCGCGTTTCGGGCTATTTCTTCTGAATCTGCTGCTATGAGGAAGATCGCCTGACCGATAAAAGTTACACTATCTGTAGCGAGAACTACTTCGTCGTGTATAACTGGCCCCATCTGATTTTCGCCAGGAATATCTCTATAGCTTAGAATTGCTTGTACCCCCTTAAGCTTTCTAGCTTCAGTCAAATTGGTGGAGATGATTCTTGCATGAGCGTGAGGACTGTAAACTACATGTCCGTGCAACAGTTGTTCACTTACAAGCATATCATCGATGTAGACTGCCTCGCCAGTTACATGGTATTTCGCGCTTTCGTGTGCAAGTTTGCTCATTGTACGGTAGTTTCCGTCCAAAACTTTAGCAACAAGTTCTTGGCCATTAAATCACGCGCTCTCGCTCCAGAACGTGCATCTGAGATAGGAGTAAAATCAGCGGATATCAATTTGCTTGCTTCTTCAATAGTCTTGCGACTCCAAACTTTATCAGATAAATATTTTTCTGTTCTCTTCGCCCGCTTAGTCATTTCAGCCATTCCTCCATACACCAGTATCAATTCACTAGGCTTGTTAGATTTATCAAGACTTAGCCTAAAGCCCGCACTAACTGTGGCAATGTCAAGATCTTTTCGTTTTGATATCTTATATGATTGAATCTGTGTTCCATTGGTGCTTTTAGGAATGTGAATTTCTGTGATTAATTCGCCTCGCTTGCACTGAGATTTTCTATATCCCAGAATGAACTCAGTCATTGGAATCTTTCGGGAACCATTTTTCCCTTCAACCACGATTATTGCCCTTAGTGCAATTAGAACTGGAGTTGTGTCTCCAATAGGAGAAGCGGACCCTAGATTTCCTCCTAGTGTAGCAAGCTGTCTTATTTGCTTAGAGCCGAAAACTGCGAGCATTTTATACAGTGCGGGTACTTTGGTTTTGCAAAATGTTTTTATCGCTTCAAGTGAAGCGCCAGCTCCTAACTTGTAATAGTTCTTATTTGCACCAATTGTCTTAAGCTCTGATACATCTCCAATATCAATAATCTCCGGTATTATCTCATGGTTTTTGGTTACTCTAAGAGCAATATCAGTAGCACCAGCAATAATTGTGGCCTTAGGATGCTTTTGTACCAATTCTAAAGCGCTTTTTTTGTCAGCTGGTTTGTGATAAATCTGATTGTTGTTGGATAATCTGATATTGGCCTTTGGAATGGCACCCAACATTCTCTTTGTTTCTTTTTGCTGACTGAACTTATCGCGTGCTTTTTTTGCGCCTGCTTTCTGGGCAGCGTCAATAATCGAACGATAACCAGTGCATCTGCAAAGATTTCCGGTTAAGGCATCGTCTATCTGGGCATTTGTTGGCTTGTTGGTGTTCTTGTACAGATCAAACATTGACATGATAAATCCAGGTGTGCAAAACCCGCACTGGCTTCCGTCTAGGTCGATCATGGCCTCCTGTACTGGATGCAGATTCTTTGAATCCCCTATGTTTTCAACAGTGATGAGCTGTTTTCCGTGCAGCATGGGAAGAAAAATCAAACATGCATCTACGGCTTGATATCCGATTGCCTTGTTCTCGTAAGTTGCTAGCACCACGGTGCAGGCTCCACAATCACCTTCTGCACATCCTTCCTTACAGCCTTTGTGATTTGGGAGGCTACGCAGATAATTGAGTGCCGTTGTTGTTGGGCTCAATGATTCCGAATCCGAAAAATCTATGTTGATAATCTCATCATCGAGCACAAAAGAAATGGTATGTGAATACTTTTTTGTCATACAAATCAAGCCCTAGCTTTTGATCGCACATCTATCATCTTGGCAAGAATTGATATGGCTATTTCTTCGGGGGTATTTACTTCAATATTAATCCCCATAGGCCAGTCAATGTTTTTCATCTGTTTTGCGCTTAGTTTTTTCCCTGCCTTGAACGCCTTTTTTGCAATTTCTACTTTGCGGATACTGCCTATCATTCCAAGATAAGCATGTGGTTGATTTGCACAGTAAGATACAATATCTCGATCATATGCATGATCGTGCGTAATTACTGCAATAAACGTGTTCTGATTGAATTCCAATTCTTTAAATGCTCTCGTATGCTTTTTGTAAATCACGCTCACTCCATTATTTCCATATTGACTTAACTCCGAAGAGCGTTCGTCAATTAGTGTGACTGCAAAATCCACATCACCTGCGATGTGAGCCAAAGCTTTGCCGATGTGTCCGGCACCGAATATATAAAGGCTTTTTCTATTCATCACAGGTTCGATAAAAATCATTAAAGCCCCACCACAACACATTCCAAGATCTTGTACCAAAGTATGGTCATATGAATTTGCAATATCCGATTTAATGACGCTAAGAGCATCTTCGATTACTTTCTTTTCAAGTGCGCCTCCACCAATACTTCCGAATATGGATCCATCAGCGTACACGAGCATCTTGGTACCCATCTTTCTTGGAGTGGATCCAGAGCATCTTACAATAGTACACAATGCCCCTTTCTGATCCGATATTTCAAGAGTCGCTATTTTCTCATATATGCTTTCCACTTCCTGTAGATTGTGCTAAATTTACATAAATTAAGTTTTCAGTCAATCGGATAGATGAGGGATAATTTTGGACGGCAGCACGACTATTTAAGGATTTCATTGACTGAAAAGTGCAATCTGCGATGCACATACTGTATGCCAGAGAATGGTGTGCCCCTTACTCCTAAGGAAGCCTTAATGACAGAAAGCGAAATCTTTCAAATAGCGAGGATTTTCACAAGGCTGGGAGTGGATAAAATTAGATTAACTGGAGGCGAGCCACTGGTGCGAAAAGATGCGGCGGAGATTATGCTTGGCTTGAGTGTATTGCCCGTAAAACTATCGATAACAACCAATGGTATTTTAATCGACCGTTTTTTAGACACTTTTAAAAAGGCTGGAATTAATTCATTGAACCTCAGCTTGGATACGCTCAATAAAGAGCGGTTTTTACAGATCACCAAGAGAGATGAGTTTGACACGGTTCTTAACAATATAGACTTGCTCTTGCGAGGTGGCTTCCATGTTAAGATTAATGTAGTTGTCCAAAAGGGGGTAAATGAAGGAGAAATATTTGATTTTATTGAGTGGACTAAAAAGGAGGATGTCCATGTGCGCTTTATTGAATTCATGCCTTTTGACGGGAATTCGTGGAGCAAGAATTACGTTTTTTCATACCGAGATATTTTAGAAAAGGTAAAGGCAGTTCACTCCGTGGAGAAACTTAATGATAAACCGCATGCTACATCGAAAGCCTTTAGAGTTAAAGGATACAAAGGAACGTTTGCTGTTATAAGCTCTATGACTGAGAACTTCTGTGCAAGTTGCAACAGATTAAGGTTGACGGCTAATGGGAAAATGAAAAACTGTTTGTTCTCCAAAGGTGAGGCCGATTTGCTCACGCCACATCGGAATGGAGTGAATATAGAGCCCATAATCAGGCAATGTATACTGAAGAAAAAAGCTGTTCATGGAGGTATCGTTAACATACAGCACTTGTCTGATGCGGACAAGGAGATTAAAAATCGGAGCATGATCCTTATTGGCGGATAAAACACAAACGGGGACATGAGCAAGTCGGTCGGCGGATTATCATCTATAAAATACTCACTGAAAGTTGCCAATAAGGTAGGATACGCCAACTTCTGGAAGTCTATACAATCCAAAAACACCTGCAAAACATGCGCTTATGGTATGGGAGGGCAATCAGGTGGAATGCGAAATGAAGCTGGAACGTATTTGGAAATCTGTAAAAAGAGTATTCAAGCCCAACTATCAGACATTCAAAAAGGAATAGGAAAAGAATTCTACTCGGAAAATAGTATTGAGGATATTAGAAAGTTAAGACCTCGTGAACTTGAATCACTTGGAAGATTGAATCATCCATTGCACAAAGCCGTTGGCGATAGTCATTATAGCGTTATTTCCTGGGATGAAGTCACCAAAAGAATTTCAGATAAATTTAATGCGGTCGACAGCGATAAGGTTTTTTTCTATGCCTCGGGTCGCTCATCAAATGAAGCTGCGTTTGTATTGCAGTTGTTCGCTAGGTTGTACGGTACGAACAATGTAAATAATTGCTCTTACTATTGTCATCAGGCATCTGGAGTAGGCCTTAATTCAACAATTGGATCAGGAACAGCGACTTTAGAACTTGATGACCTTAAAAAGGCAGATTTGTTTTTTGTTTTTGGTGCCAACCCAGCATCCAATCACCCACGATTTTTAACGGAGTTGATGCACTGCCGAAGAAGGGGTGGCCATGTTGTTATTGTGAATCCGATGAAGGAGCCGGGATTGGTCAGATTTGCTATACCAAGCGACATACGCTCTATGATAGGAGGAGGCTCCGAGATTGCTTCACATTACATTCAACCTCATATCGGTGGAGATATCGCTTTTGTCCAGGGAATTGCTAAGTATGTTATTGAAACTGGCGCGGTAGCGAATGGGTTTATTAGCGATTGTACAAATGGTTATAAGTCATATGAAGAGAAGATAGCCAATGTCAGTTGGAAGGACATTGAATCCAGTTCTGGAGTTTCAAGGGAGGCAATTGAAGAGATCGCCAAATTGTATTGTTCGGCAAATAATGTGGTGTTTTCTTGGTCCATGGGTATTACTCATCATCTTCATGGAGTTGAGAACGTAGAATCAATTGCCAACCTGGCTATGCTACGGGGCATGTTAGGAAAAAGGTATTCTGGTTTGCTTCCATTGCGTGGTCACAGCAATGTACAAGGCATAGGTTCTATTGGTGTAACGCCTGCACTTAAAGAGAAGGTTTTTGAGAATATTGAGTCCCATCTCAACATTAAACTTCCTGAGAGTAAGGGCATGGATACCATGTCCTGTATGGAAGCCGCGAAGTCTGGTGATATTAATATGGCTTTTATACTTGGCGGTAATTTGTTAGCGGCTAACCCGGACAGAGTCTTTGCTGAAGAGGCTATGAATGCAATTCCATTTAGAGTTTTCTTGAATACAACATTCAATGAAAGTCATTTTAATGGCGTTGATCAGGAAGTTATTGTCCTCCCATGTATAGCGCGTGATGAGGAGCAGCAAAGCACCACACAAGAATCCATGTTTAGTTATGTTCGAATGAGCGATGGTGGAACAACACGACTGGATAATGTTAGGTCAGAGGTTGATATTATTTGCTCTATAGCTGAAGGTGTAATTGATGAGCAAATAGTGGATTTTAAGAAATTCAAAAACCATAGTAACATTAGAACTGCAATTGCAGCAACCATACCAGGTTTTTCCGGCTTGTCTGATATGGACGAAACAAAGAAAGAATTTCAAATTGATGGGCGTGTTCTCCATGAGCCCGTTTTCGCTACACCTGATAAAAAAGCGAAGTTCAAGCTAATTGACCTTCCTGTTGCAGGTTTAAATGGAGCGGGAAATACTTTCAACTTAATGAGCGCCAGGAGCGAAGGACAGTTTAATACGATAGTTTATGAGGAAAAGGATCTTTTTCGCGGTCAAACTGAGAGGTGGATTGTACTCATGAATTCAAAAGATATCGATGGAATGCAAATCAATGAGGATGATTTGGTAGACATTCAGAGCAAGACCGGTGAAATGCACAAGGTAAAAGTTAAGCCTTTTGATATAAGACGGG
>NVRZ01000117.1 GCA_002401055.1 Bacteroidota bacterium | reverse complement strand
TATTGTGTTGAATGTTTGTTTGCTCAAGAAGACCTACCGCCTTGTCACGATCGAAGCGAGGATGGACTGCGCTCAAATAGTCAATAGCATCTTTCACTTTTAACCATCTGGGTAAAACCCCGACATCAGCGATGAAACAAACATTTTCCATCATCTTATGTCGACCTGTTCTCGGATCGATACCCATGACTTCCAGTTCGCCATTAAAATCCGTGAGTCCTAACAATGCTTTTAGCGCGGTTGTTTTACCCGCTCCATTCGGACCAATAAGACCCACAATGGAACCTCTTTGAATACTGAAACTCACATTATCAAGTGCGGTAAATTTATCGCTCTTCGCAAATGGTCGAAGGACATAATCTTTATACCTCCTTGGAAGAGGATAATTCATAGATACATTTTCAATTTGGATCATGCTTACTTCAATATTGCGGCTATACCAAAATTTAAATCTAGATTTAGTAGATTTACCACAAATGTATAATTAAGTAACCAAGATCAAAATAATGAATGTACCGGAGATCGACGAAGTAAAAGTCACCCTGGATAAATTGGGAAAAAGCAAATTGATCAAAGAATGGGAGTTACCCTATGAAAATTTATTGACAAGGTTGAGCGCCGCCATCTTTTTTATTGAGCCACTTGATGAAAATAAAATGAAGAAGGCGTGGATTCAATTAAAGCGGTACCCAAAATTCAGGAAAATGATAAATGAAGAGAAAAACCTCTCAGATCTAAAGTATAGGATTGAATTTAACGACCAAGGTGAGCTATAACGTCAATTTACAGCCTATATTCTAGATATTGGTAAATTGAATAATTGTTATCACCAGTGAACGCTTTGTATATTTGGTAATAGACGTTCTTCACCTAACTGAACCGTTTCATAGGCGTATTAGCAAACCTCGTGGTTGTCTGTTTTCACTTTATTGACACAAGTGTTACTTAATTATTTTAACGCGATGTAAGCGATTTATGGATTTCAATTTGTCTGGACCTAAAAAGGCAGCCCTTGCGGTTACATTGATAGCCATTTTCATAACAATCTCCCTTGAAGTATTTATTAGAGCAAGGTACTTTGAGCTGCTCAAAATCAGAGCTTACCCTTTAATTTATAAACCAGATATCAAAACTGGTTATAAATACAGACCAAATACAAAAGCTAAAATATGTATTCCAGGGGTATGCAAAACTTTTATGATTAATAACAATGGATATTACGGACCATCTTTCGAAGTTGCAAAGGACCAGAACATTTTTAGAATTGCTGTTGTGGGGTCTTCCGAATCTACGGGAATTTGGATGCAGGGTGATGAAAACTTTTCAATGAAGTTGCAAAACCTGTGCAATAAAGTTGGATGTAAGGTAGAAGTACTCAATTTTGCCAGAGACGGCAGGTGGAGAGGTGTTTATAGTTTGAACATTATAAAACAAGATGTTATGCGATACCAACCGGATATAGTGTTGTTAAATACATCTATGCCTTTAGTTCGCGCAACATTTGGTCGGGATATATATAAAGGATTTGTTTTGATTTACAATTTAGATTCAGAATATTCCAAGAAGTGGTGCAAAGATCGAGCGGATTACATACTTGACCAGGAGTTTTTAACACATATGTATGATATCTCATATATTGTAAGAGCTGCTACCCGGTATTATTGGATGCATGTTAAAAAGTGGCCTTCAAGTATAATAAAATCCTTTGTTACAAAGAGAATTCAGGCTAAACATATTAATCACGAACCATTAACAATAAAAAGTTCTTTAGATCTGATACAAGAAATGCAGGAAAGACTTCATAGTATACAAAGCAAGCTACTGCTTTTTGAATTTGAACATAATAAAGAATACACATTATTCGCTAATAACCATAAACTGCCCTATATTAATCTAGGAATTCAGAATAATGCCCGTTTATTAAATCCCTATAACAAACATTTCAACGAAAGGGGACACGAAGTCATTGCTCGGAAATTGTATAGCAAATTAGTCAATGGCAGTTATATTCCGGATCATTGTTCATTCGTTGAACCGGAATCTTAGATTTTTTCGAAGCCAATAACTGTGGCTTTCTTCGCATTGTTTATTCGAAATTCATGCTTAGGATTGGCATTTTATCCATTCCAATATTTGCACTAGTTACAACATGTGCAAAATAATGTTCGTCTATATCAACCTCTTTGAAATGCCAGGTGTGTTCTCGGAATTTTGCGCTCTCATCGCCAATTTCAATCTCTTGCAAGGGAATTGACAGTCCTTCTCCCTCTGCTTTAATAACACCTTCTTTAATTGTCCAATATTTGTAAAATGATCTGAGAGGGAAGGTTGACGATTTTATGAATTCCCATTGCGAAGGTGTCATTGTTTTTTCAAAATCAGAAAATTCAACTGGCTTCAACATTTCGATGTCAATTCCAACTTTCATCCCTTTTGCGCACGCAAGCAGCACGTATTCTCCCGAATGAGATATATTAAAGTCAATATCTGAATCAACAAATGGCTTACCGAAATTAGTGCGACGGACATGATCGAGGGTTAAACCATGTCGGCTTAATGCCTCTGCTAACATTAACTTACCAAATAAACAAGAATGTCTGTCCTGCCACCTTTTATACCGGTTTATTTCCATCCTTGCAGTTGCAGGTAATTTTTTAAAGTATTTATTCCAACGAGTCTCGGTTAGAATTAATTTAAATCTAGTATAAAATATCTCTATCAAAACTAAGGTAATAGTGAACTACCATTCTTGATGTCCTTACTGAGTAAGGTATCAGAAATTATTTCTACAATTTTGGATGCATGATCAAAAATGAAAAAATGCCCTCCCGGAAATTCTTCAATCGAGATCCGACAGGTTGTTTCACATTGCCAAAGCTCAACATCTTCCAGTGTGATTCTGTCCTCCCTGCCGACCATAACTGTTATTGGCACATCGAAAGGCTTCGTATCAATGTATTCATAGTCCTCATGCGCCCTAAAGTCGGCCCTAAGAATAGGCTCAAAAAACGCTATCATCTCTTCATTTTGAAAAATTTCGTCAGGGCTCCCCCCCAATTCTCTTAGTTTATCCCTAAATACCTTATCTGGTAAATCAACCAACCGTTCATCATCCATACTTAAAGAAGGTCCTCCTCGTCCAGAACAAAACAGATGAACGGGAGGTGAACGTTTTTTTTCAAGCACAAGTTTTACCAATAAATATCCTAATAATGATCCTAAACTGTGGCCATAAATGGCATAAGGTTCGTCTAATTTATCTTCAATCTGAATGAAGAGATCATCCACAATTTGATGAATATTCGTTAGCAAATGTTCATTGACTCTCTTACCTCTTCCAGGAAGCTCTACGGGAATAATACGAATTAAATCATCCGAAGTGGAATGAAAATCTTTAAAGGAATATATGCTGCCTCCAGCAAATGGAATGCAAATCAAATTAAAAGCCTTATTACTTCTCATTATCTGTAATGATTAATGACAATCTGATATCAACGGTAGATCCTATGTCTGAACCAATTATCAATAATATTTAGTAAAAGATACTGGCTGGAAAGCAAGGTGAAAGTGTGGTCAGCTTCTTTAACAAACTCAACATCTATGTTTTCAGGCAGCTCCAGAGCAATAATTTTTTCATCCGACCTTTTGATTTTATAATTATATCTGGTTTCATTTCCATCTCGATATACAAATAAAAGTTGGATACCACATTTGGCAGAGGATCGCAATTCCTTGCCCGTTAAACGGTAACTATCAGTGCCTGGTAAACTGGAACCCAGATCGACCAACCCAGTAGATGCTGATAAATTCTCAAGGCTCGGTTTATTCAAAATATTCAAAACCTGTTGCTTAAGTAAGTGCCACATATAACTTTGTCCACTGAGAAGACGATACCATTTTTGTAGATTTAGCATGCGATTTATATGATAATAAAATGTTCTTATATACATACTTTCGACAAATATAATACCCGCAATTCGAGAATCCATATTTGCCGTTTCCCAAGCTACCCTACCACCTGAACATATACCAATTATAATAAATGATTTTGAACCTAAAAAGTCCATTGCATCCTTCAATTCTTGAACATTCCCCTCCTCAAACGATAGGGTATCCTGTCTCGTAGCAGTATCACCCAATCCTGAGAAATCAAATCTTAATACCATTAATCCATTCTTAACCAATGCACGTGCTATCTTTACGTTAAGCCTATTGGGACCTACTCTGTGTAGCATCCCTGCATTCAGTAAAATAACGGATGGTAACTTGCCGTTATTCGATTTTGATTCGGATGTTGATATTATGCCAACTATGGATCGGTTTCTTCCAAATAGTACTGCTTTCTCTTTCATTCTGATAATTTAGAAAGTTGAGATACTACATATTGAATAATGGGAAGTGGTACCATCCCTTTGTTCAGATTACCATCTTTTATCCAAACGTCAGGCGAAGGTATTATTTTGTGTTCTAGGTTTTCGCAAAACCCACCAAAAGCCTCCATAAGTGTGTCACTCTTCTTTGCATTTTTGTTTTCGATGATTAATAAATTTTTGAGGAAGAGCTTGTTGCAAAGATCAATCAGATTAATTGCTCTGAGGTCCTTGACCAAACTCTCCGAGTATTGAAACCCCAATATTTCGCACTGCGTAATTCCTTTGTTAGGCTCATTTTCGACATATGAATTTACATGCCCTTCATGTAGGTGCACTAATTCCTTATGATATTTGAGCCCATTAATTATGGGAGACCAGAGCACTAAAGAGTCCACTGCATTACTCCTTTTCACGGCTGCTTTAATTGCCAATGTTGCCCCAATCCGACAACCCACGAGATGTAATTGATCCAAGTGAGCTATTTTTCTTAACTCACCAATGGCAGCATCAATATCTTTTATCCAATGTTCGATTCCCCCTTCTTCACATGTGCCATTAGAATCGCCAGTCCCATAGTAATCAAACCTTAAAACGTGAAATCCATTCTTAGAAAGTCGTAATGCTAATTGGAAAAAAGATCGATGACTTCTAATATATTCCTGTCCGATCGGATAACAAAGAACAATTCCCGATTTCCGACAATTGTGACTACTCGGCGCGTGATAAATTCCAAATAGGGACTTATCTGGTTCTCCGAAATAAAAGGGCTCAATTTGTGCTTCATTCATATTAAAACAAAGATAACATATTGGAAAAGGAAATCTCTCGTCCATTCAATCCTCAGTATTCAAAAATTTGCTTTAAGTTGATTGGAATGTTATACTCTATTAGTATTTTTCATAATACCGAATGCAGTTTATGGAATATTCATCGTTCATTTTTGTCACTTATTTGTCTCTTGTAAGGCGCCCTACCCTCTTTGGAGCATATCTTGTATTGGCAAATAAGATGAGACTGACCTTAGTATTTTGGTTACTCGCCTCCCTTTATTGTTACTCTCAAACTTCTATTCGGGGAATAGTCAAAGATGCTGAAACTGATGAACCATTGTCATATTGTGCTGTTGCTATTAAAGGAAGCAGCAAAGGGAGTGTAACCAACATGGAGGGTGCGTTTAAAATCTCAGTTTCTAATAAGGACACGTTGCTTTTTTCCTTTATCGGCTACAATACGTTAAGTATTCCAGTAGCTGTAATGTATAAGCAGCCAGAGGTAAAATTGGTTAGAAAGAGTGTTCAACTAAAGGAAATAGAAGTTCATGGCAATAATGACTATTTGTACGAAATTATGGATCGGTGTCGTAAGGAGATAAATAAGTCAAGCACAAGAGTCGCTAAAGTGTACATGGAATTGGAAACTGAAATCCAAAACCAACCCGTCGAGTTATTGCAATGCTATTACAATGCTCGATTGAATGGTGCCTCAATAGAGAACCTGATCCTAAAAAACGGTCGTGTAGGATTGGCCGCCATTGATAACCGATATTTTGTAAGCCTCAGTACCTCTAAAGTAATTTGTGATCTTCACCTGACTTCCAAAAATGAATACTTTCCGTTCATTCCATTTCAATATGCAAAATCAAAACTGAAAAAGAATTTCATTCTTAGCCTAGAATATAGCGACGCGACCAGTTACCAAATCAAATTCAGCCCAAGAAAAAATAACAGGACATTTTTTAAAGGCGATGTTTGGATTGAAAGAGAAACTCATTCAATTCTCAGTATAACATTAACTGGTGAAAATCTCTCTGTATATCCGTTTATACCTATATTTTCCGAAGACTCCCTGTACAATGTCTCACTTGATGTTACCCAGACCTACAAAAAAAACAAATACAACAGCAGTGTACTAAATCACATCAACTTTAACTATAAAATGAACTACATAAGCACAAGAGCTCTGGAGAGATCAAATGCGCCTCTATCACAATTTAGGAGTAGAAGGGTTACAACAAGTGGAGTTATGTATGTGTATGATTACGGCTCATCTTTCACCTTACCTTACTTTGAGTATGATGATGAACATGACGACTACCGTAAGATTTCATTCTTGCCTTACAACAACGCTTTTTGGAAATCTGGCAATGGTCTTCTTACCTCTGAAAAGCAAAAATATAAGCTCTCATTTATTGAAAAGGAGGGGATGTTGCTCAATTTCTATGACAAAGATTTATTGGCTTCACACGGGACTTTTTTTGAGACCAACAATATATTCTGGAAAGAGAATAAACGCCTATCCCACAGTTTGAGTATTCCCAGAAAGGACACGCTATCTCAGAGCTTTATAAATCAGAGCTATCAGACCGATTTGTACAATATAAGGGTTCAACTATTCCTCGACATAAACCAAATAGGCGATAGCATTCAACATCTATCAGCAACGGTTTTTGATGTCTTTGAATCCTTCTACCACCTTCCTGAACAATCTTATACAAACTGCTTTCTTAACATCTATTTTGACCTCTGTGAAATTGAAAGGCAGAGAATGGAAAAGACGCTTACCTCACGCCAACATACCATGGCAGAAATTGACGCGATTTATAAGCAAACGGTTGTTGATATGAATGCAACAACAAGTCGCTATCTCAAGGAGGTGAAATTGGGTGAAAACACGAAGAATCTTAAGAAGTGGAATAAGATTGTCGATGAGTTTCTGGGAATTGACAATGTCAAATTATTTGGGCTCTAGGACAGGTTTATAGAAGACGTTGCTACCTCACCTTTTCCAAGACCTCATCCTTGAGGCTTGAAATATAATCAGTTACGCGACCCGTTTTACAAGCCTCTCGAAAGGAGTCAAAAGATTTGGCCTGTTTACTGGATTCAATATGAAAGCGTTCCTTACGTTCTTCCAAATGCCTTTTGGCGCGGTCCAAAATTTTTCTACAATTCTCAACTTTCTTGTCCAGAACCATAGATATTTCCTCATAGTCTAAATCGAAAACCTCACGTAGCATATACACGGCTTTCTCTGAGAAGTTAAGTTTACTGCTTATTGCCGCGTAAGAACTGGCCAATTCATTCTCCAAATCAAAATCTCCCCAAGCGGCGGCAATACAACCCTCTTTTTTCTGGTTAATTAGTAAGTCATCTCTCAATTCATCCAAGATAATTTCGCTCCTACAGAAGTTTGCACATGCATTTTTGACCATGGTTATTAGATACCCCTTGGATTCCTCTACATGCGAAGTATCTCTTTCAAACCACTTTACAAAGGTATCCTGTACAACATCCTCGGCATCTCTGATATTACCAAGAATATTCAATGCGACCGACATGAGTACGGGCCTATAACCATTGATGTATGTATCTGTTCCAGCCATTTAGTTCAACGTTTGGGACCGCAAAGATACGCATACTGGGATATTTCGAAATAAGTGGAGATTAGGAGAAGGTTTATGCTACCTGTTGCTAACTCACTAAGCAAATTGAAATAAGGCCATTTCCGGTCTCTTCAAAGTAAAATAAACAGTTGACCGTAGGTCTTTGTAAGTGCCATTCTTCCTTGATCCACTCAAAAGAAATCTGATCCAAACCCCATTTCTTGTCCGTTGCTTTGATGAATGCCTCCTTCATGGTAAATAATCTCAATAACTCCTTTTGCTGAACAGCCATAGGCATCTTTTCCAAAACGGAATACTCCTTAGCAGTAAAAATAGGTTTGAGCGACTCCAACCTTAAGTTTTCCTCAAGCTCAAGGTCAACGCCAACGGGAAATTTGGCAAATACCAGTACCACTACACCCCCACTATGAGAAATACTGAAATGAGGATACTTCAACTCATTGCTATCGGATTCAGCCAACTGAAAGGAAGGCTTGCCATCAGAAGAAAGAGACAATTGTACTTCCTCCGGCTTGATGTGAGCCATGTCAGCCAATTCCTGCTTAAGAAATGATCTTCCTGCTAGAAACTCTAATTTTTTGGTGTCATCAAGCAAACGATCATATCGCTTTCGTTCAGCTTTATCTAGCAAAGTCAAATCAGCAGAAATCTTAGAAATATTTTTTTGGAGAAGGATGAACTTATCCGACATGACGGTCATTTGTTTTTAGAAGAACTTTAAAAATGAACAATTGAACTCAGAACATTAGAACAGGTGAACAAGAGTGTATTTTAGGATTATTTATTCTTCGAAGCGGTGTTGATACTTACTACAAATATTGAAATCAATTCGTTACACTCACCAATTAATTCCAAAATTATTGAATCTGAGGTGAAGTTTTTTGTACCGTGAAGAATTTTCAAGCAATTGTAAGATTCCCGCAACTTCT
>NVRZ01000116.1 GCA_002401055.1 Bacteroidota bacterium | reverse complement strand
ATGAATTTGCAGTGGAATCACACAAGCGAGCTGCCAAAGCTTGGGATGAAAAACGGTTTGAAAAGACAATTGTTCCTGTTACAGATGATAATGGAGCCATAATGCTGGATAAGGATGAAATGATCAGGCCTGGAACTACTACGGAGGTGCTTTCTGAATTAAAGCCTGCGTTTGAGCAAATGGGGTCGATGGCCGGATTTGATTCTGTGGCGATTCAGCGTTATCCTGAAATTGAGAGAATAGAACACGTTCACCATGCAGGTAATTCATCCGGAATTGTAGATGGAGCTTCGGTTGTATTAATTGGCAACAAGGAGATTGGTGATAAGCTGAACCTTAAACCCCGCGCAAGGGTGGTATCCTTTGGAGTTGTAGGAGCAGAGCCAACGATTATGTTGGAAGGCCCGGCACCTGCGTCCCGAAAGGCGCTTTCAAAGGCGGGAATGGATATAACAGACATTGACCTATTTGAAATTAACGAGGCATTTGCTGTGGTTCCCTTGCGGTTTATGGAGGAAATGGGTGTGAATCATGATGTTGTGAATGTGAATGGAGGCGCTATTGCCATGGGGCATCCACTAGGTGCAACTGGTGCTATGCTATTAGGGACTTTACTAGATGAGCTGGAACGATCAGACAAGAGCACAGGGTTGGTGAGTCTGTGTATTGGAGGAGGAATGGGTATCGCAACGATAATAGAAAGAGTTTAGGTGCGAAATACGAAAGGGTACGAAATACGAAAAAGGGGTACGAATTTCTTAGATAATTAAAAATAATGATAGACTACGAGGTTTCAAACGGCATTGCATCATTGATCATGAACAATCCCGATGGCTCGGTGAATGTGATTAATCAGCCTTTTATCGAGGCGCTGAATACAAACCTTGACAAAGCACTCGCAGATGATTCTGTGAAAGGAATCATTCTCACATCTTCAAAAAAGGATTTTATGGTTGGTGGTGACCTTAATCACCTGATGGGAGCAAAGAATGCAAGCGAAGTGGTGGACATTGCGAATCGGCTTGATGCGGTATTACGAAAGATGGAAACTGGTGGCAAAGCTGTTGTTGCGGCGATTAATGGAACGGCACTGGGTGGAGGTTATGAATTGTGCTTGGCTTGTCATCATAGAATATTGGTCAAGGGGAAGTCTGTTAGAGTAGGATTGCCTGAAGTGACCCTTGGATTACTTCCTGGAGGAGGGGGTACGCAACGCTTGCCACGTTTAATTGGAATTCAGCCTGCCCTGCAGCCATTGCTTGAAGGAAAGCGGTTGAGGCCAGAACAGGCTCAAGAACTAGGCATGGTAGATGAATTAGCAGAGTCTGCTGAGGATCTGGTAACAAAAAGCATCAAATGGATTGAAGATGGCGGAGAGGCAGTACAACCATGGGATCAGAAGAAATTTAAAATTCCTGGTGGTGGTGTCAAAACTCCCAGTGCTGCAATGGTATTTGGTGCTACTGCTGGATTACTTCTGAAGAAGACTTTTGGAAACTACCCAGCGCCTCACCTAATTATGAATTGTGTATTCGAGGGCCTACAGCTTCCCATCGAACGTGGATTGGCGCTGGAGTCGCGGTACTTTGCCCAGGCCGTGACATCTCCAGAGGCGAAGAACATGATAAGGACATTATTCTTTAGCTTGAATAAGGCAAACAAGGGTGGGGCAAGGCCCAAGGACATTCCTGAAAATGACATTAAAACCATAGGAATCCTAGGTGCGGGAATGATGGGTGCAGGTATAGCCTTTGTCTCAGCCAATGCCGGAATCAATGTTATTCTCAAAGATGTAAGCGTTGAAGCGGCAGAAAAAGGAAAAGCGTATAGCGCAGATATCCTGAGTAAATGGGTAGGGCAGGGGCGTATTACACAAGAAAAATGCGACGAGGTTCTTGGAAGAATTGATGCAACTGATAAGTCAGACCGGCTTTCGGAATGTCAACTAGTAATTGAAGCTGTGTTTGAAGACAGAGCGCTGAAGGCAACAGTGACCAAAGAAACCGAAGCAGTTATGGCGGAAGGCGCTGTATTTGCCTCCAATACCTCTACGCTCCCGATAACGGGTTTGGCGGAAGCTTCCAAAGCACCGAAGAATTTTATTGGACTTCATTTCTTTTCACCTGTAGACAAAATGCCCTTGGTGGAAATCATTCTCGGAGAAAAGTCGTCTGATTACGCAACTGCTATGTGCGTGGATTACATTGGCAAGATTAAAAAGACTCCTATTGTTGTCAATGACGGCAGGGGCTTCTTTACCTCTAGGGTGTTCAAGACTTACTTGTTAGAGGGCATTGAATGCCTAGCAGAAGGGATTTCACCTGTACTGATAGACAATGCCGGGAAAATGGCTGGAATGCCCGTTGGCCCGCTTGCGATAGCAGATGAGGTGAGCATTGAGCTGATGTATAAGATCAATAAACAAACGGAAGAGGATCTGGGAGAGAAATACAAAGGCAAGGCCATGGAAGTGGTAGACAAGTTCATAACGGAGCTAGACAGGCCGGGCAAGAAGGCAGGAAAAGGATTTTACGAATATCCAAAAGGAGAAAAGAAGTTTTTGTGGCCAGAATTGGCGAAGCTCTATCCTCTATCTGAGAATCAGCCAGATGTCGAGGAGGTAAAGACAAGGCTCTTGTATATTCAGGCAGTTGAATCTGCCCGTACGTTTGAGGAGAATGTCGTTACTTCTGTCCAAGATGCTGATATCGGCTCTATATTGGGAATTGGTTTTCCACCATTTACCGGAGGCGCACTGTCATTCATAGACTGGAAAGGAGTTTCCAACTTCGTAGAAACTTGTAAGGAGCTGGAAAGTAAATATGGGGAAAGGTTCTCGCCGCCCAAGGTTCTACTTGATATGGCTGCAGACGGAGCTAAATTTTATCAGGATTAAAGCATTGCTCTCTTCGTTCGCGTAATTCTGTTCGGCTATG
Source organism: Bacteroidota bacterium (assembly GCA_002401055.1). Lineage (GTDB taxonomy): Bacteria > Bacteroidota > Bacteroidia > NORP154 > NORP154 > NORP154. The sequence continues at coordinate 5,801 of NVRZ01000116.1, read as the reverse complement.
CCTCACGTTATTGGTTCGCTTTGCTCACGTAATTCAGTTGCAATACTATTGAATTACCATCGAATTACAACTGAATAACCATCGAATTAACGATTGTCTTTATAAAGAGATCCTGCCACCAAAGTCCCAATAACACATTGAGCCATCATAGTTAAAGCGCTTACCAGTGGAATCATTTTGCCTAAGTCGTAAAAGGCATACAGAGATGCAGCAGCGGGTAAGCAAATCAATCCTATCATTATTCCCAGGCGAAATGCAGTTCCTGGTCCTGGACCTACGGCGCTCCGAATGAGAACATAGATTACGGACAATGGTATTCCGGCAAATATTACAGATAAGTGGTGAACGATCATTCCCTGCCAATTTGGACTTGACCTGATGATACCAGAACTGCGCAGTACCAAGTAATGCTCTTCCAACAATACACCGTGAATGATCATTCCAAACACCAGCATAGACAGTCCCGCAACCGTTCCGCCAAGCACCATGCGATTTATGTTTATTTTTTCATTCATGATAGCTACTTTTAAAAATCAAATTGATTTGACAATTTAAAGTTAAATCAGAGAATCCAGCAAAAGGAGAAACAGTTATAATATTGTCAGAAAGTTATAGACAATAGATAGTATGAAGCCATTAAACGGAATTAGAGTATTGGACTTATCAAGGTTGTTGCCGGGGCCCATGTGTACCTTGCACCTGGGTGATTTGGGAGCTGATGTTATTAAAATTGAAGAGCCTGGAGCCGGAGATTATGCGCGGGCTGTTCCACCACTCAATAAAAACAACTCGACATTTTTCTTATCAATTAATCGCAACAAGAGATCCATGGCGCTAGATCTGAAAACTAAGGAAGGGGTAGAAATATTTATGAAATTGGCCAGAATCGCTGATGTTATCGTGGAGAGCTACCGTCCGGGTGTTGTTGAGAAAATTGGAGTCGACTACGAGGCGGTTTGTAAGGTAAATCCTGGAATTATATATTGTTCCATTACCGGATACGGTCAGACCGGGCCTTATCGAGACAAGGCTGGTCATGACATTAATTTTATTGGTTTGGCAGGAATTTTAAAGGAACATGGGGATGTAATGCAAATCCCAAATTTCCTTATCGCCGATATGGTGGGTGGTGCAATGAATGCCGCAATGGCAATCCTTGCAGCTCTGGTACAGAAAGGTAAGACAGGTGAGGGACAGTGGCTTGATATCGCTTTGTTTGATGGGGTATTGGCTCATACACCAACTTCTTTGGCGCATTTGGGAAGTTTTGAGAAGATGGGTATGGATACCTCTGAAATGTTGTGTGGAGCATTACACTGTTATAACGTCTATAAGTGTAAAGATGGACAGTATATGGCTCTGGGTGCCCTTGAGTTCAAATTCTGGAAGATCTTCTGCGGTGCAATTGATCGCGATGACTTATCATCCAGTCATATAACTACTGAGGAACAATCAATGCAGATTAAAAAAGAGCTAGATGATTTGTTCCTCCAAAAGACGCGTGATGAATGGGTATTCCATTTCAAGGATGTGGACTGCTGTATCAGTCCTGTGCTGGATATGGGCGAGACTATTTTGAATGATCAAGTGAAGGCCAGGAAAATGCACTTAAAGACCAAGCATCCCGTAGAGGGGGAGTTGGATCAATTCTCGCTGCCTTATCAGTCTTCCGGATTTAGTGTTGATGTGGGGAGGCCGGCACCTCAATTGGGTGAGCATACGGAGGAGATATTGAAGGAGCTGGGTATAGGTTGAATTATCGGGCACTTCGGCTCCGCTCAGTGTCCGAACAATACGTTAAGCCCCCTGAGCGCGTCCTCTGAGCGGAGCCGAAGAGAGCCGAAGGGAAGCACCACCTACTCCTTAACTAGCCTTCCTTTCAGCCTTACTTCAAAAAATGAGTGTAAAGGGAAGATAAAAGCTGCGATTCCGGCATTAAATAGGAGTTTGAATCCAGGGGCACCGCCAGACCACTCCTCAATATATGGGTCTGCAAGAACCAACAGAAATTCGAAGAGAATAAGAAATGAGAAAAAGATAATTCCCTCAGCCATTCTAACGGGTAAGGATAGCCTTCCCAGCATAGCAACCACTACGCCAATAACCAGTAGACAAATTAACACTACAGAGTATTGCAGATTGTCTCTCCGGCTTCTGGCTTCCGACGCTAGCCTTCTGACATCTTTTTCTTCCTGCTCCTTAAGCAGCTCGGCTTTTTCATACTCATATTTCATCTCCGTTCGGGTCTGGGCTTTTGTATTTGCCTCATTGTCCATACTGTCACGATATATGATATACAATTTGTAGGCATCAAAAGCTTGTGCAGGCCTCTGTGTTTTGTGGTAAAGATGAGATAGAAATTGGTAATGATGCTTTAAATAGCTTTTAGCACCTATTTGCTTGGAAAGAATAAGTCCATTTTGCAGATATTCCTCAGATTTATTATACTCACCTAAATCTATATACAGAGAGCCGATACTTCCAAGATTAATAGCAACACTATTTTTGTCTCCCAATGATTTTGCCATACCAAGTGCCTTGAAGTAATAATCAAGAGCCGTGGGGTAGAGGCTGGTTCTGGCTAAGTCTTCTCCTGAAGCAGAGGCAGATCGAGCTGAGTCTCCCAGCTCTCTGTATACAATCCCAATATTTCCTAATGTAATTGCTGTAGCATTTAAATTTCCTTGCTCCTCATCTAAATTCAGAGCTTCGAAGTAATATTTGAGCGACAATGAGTATGCGCCCTGGTTCTTGAATATGTTGGCGATGTTGCCAAGGTTTGCCGAGATACCATTCAATCTATTTAATTCTCTATCAAGCTTTAATGCTCTGAAGAAATACTCCAAGGCTTTACCATAATCTTCCTGGCTATAGTAAACACCTCCAATATTACCAAGGCTTAGGGCAATACCCCAACTTTGCTTCATCTCTTCAAATATTTTAATGGATTTGAAATAGTAGTCTAGGGCTTGTGGGTAATTACCTCGGCTATAATATACACTTCCAATATTGCCAAAGCGTCTTGCTGCACCTATTTTCCCCGCTATCGCCGTATTTGAATCAGATGATTTGCCAAGCCCCTTACTAATGCTCAGTGCCGCATGGTAATATTTTAGTGCTTTTGTGTAATCCCCTTTAAGGTAATTGATAGAGCCCAGCTGTCCTTTGCTCTGCGCAACTCCAACTTCCCATTTGTTTATTTTGGAAATTGCTAATGCATGTGAAGAAAGCACAATGGCCGTATCTGGGTTGGTGTACATAAAGCTAGCTGCAAGTTTGTTGAGTACATTGATGCGGACAGTATCGTTGAGGTTTTGTGTTATTCGTTCTGCAAGGGAGTCAACTGGCGGTTGAGCATGTGCATAAGAGGAAGCACCAATTAGCATCGCCATTGCAAGGAGCGAATAAAGTGAGCGACGAAGCAATCTCCAATTCAATGATGAGATTTCCTCATTCGTTGCACGCTCTTGCAATGACGGTATTATTCTAGGAAGCATTTGAAGTAGTACTCAAAATGGGTGGTATTTGGCTACTTCGCTAGTACCCCATTAACGTAGGTCTGTGACCTAAGAAGGTCACCAGTTTTTTCATAGGTTTTCCAAACACCGTTTTTAACGGATTCTGTTCTGCAGTATTTATACCAGTAGCCATCTCCACTTTCAAAGTCTTCCACATATCCGCTATCAATTTCTGCAGGTAAAAATGGGGTGAACTGACCCTCTACAATGAGCAAGCCGAAATCATTGTAAACTTTGTACGCTCCATCTTTGCAGTAGGATTTATACTCAGTTGTAACTGCTTCTCTACCATTGGTATGGTAGCTTATATCAACTCTATCAGCAGCGATATAATTATTACTAAAAGACTTTCTGGTAGTCATACGCCCGTCATAATTGTAAAAGGTCCATTCGCCATTTCTGCCACCATTCATCTTATTTCCAACTTCTCTCAATCCTCCTGCGGTGTAATATCGGGTCCAGTTCCCACTTCTTGGATCTAACTTGGCTTCTAGCCTTCCAATATGATTGTAATTCTCATATCCGAGCTCATTTCCATTAATAATATACCATTTCTTCAATTCAATTTTCCCTTTACTGATTGTTTTTACACCAAAAGTAAGCTCGTCCACCACCTCTAGTAGCACCCTACGAGTGACGTTTCCATTTACGTCAAAGAACTTCCAGTTTCCACCTCTCTTTAAACCTCGACCAAAACCATGGGGGTGGGTAAGTATTACCGAATCTGTACCTTTTACATAGGTTACAGTACAAGTTTTTGAATCATACACAACCCCTAAATCGGACTGTGCCAAAATACTGAGTGGCAACAGTGCCAGCGCGAGTAATATTATTTTCATCTAACTAAGTATAATTTTATTGTTGTACGTCTGTATCAGAATAGTCGAAATAAATGTACGCATAAACAACCTGACTGATATAATTACATCACTGTTTTCCTGAATTGGTAACTATATTCTTATTCCAATTACCAGCATATCATCTAGTTGCGGCATATCGCCCTTCCAATTTTCTATGCTCTCATTTAAAATTGTTTCCTGCTCAACCATATCTTTATCCTGTATATCAGCTAATAAATCCATAAACCTGCCTCCCATGTACTTACTGTTATCCTCTCCTCCAAATTGATCGCAATAACCATCCGTGAAAAGATAAAACGTGTCGCCTTTCGTGAGCTTAAATTTGTGAGACAGCAATTTCTGTTTACCATCATATATAGAGGGTTTACCTCCTTTGTCAAATACAAGGCCGATAGGATTTCTATTGGCTTTAATTAATTCTTTCTTGCCTTTTTTGATAATTATCATGGGACAGCCTGCACCTGCATACTCAAATGTTTTCTTTTTCAAATCAATGGAGCAAATAGCCATGTCCATGCCGTCTACTGTGGCCGAATACCTTTTATCCTTTTTTAATGTATCGACAACTCCTTTGTGCATGGCTTTAATGATATCAACTGGTGCTACAACTCCTTGCACCTCAACTATGTCATGAAGTAAATTACTCCCAATTAATGACATAAATGCTCCTGGCACGCCATGCCCCGTGCAGTCAACTGCAGCTACAGTAATCAGGTCATTCTTTTTTGTGAACCAGTAAAAGTCGCCACTAACAATGTCTTTCGGCCTGTAAAGAATAAAAGAGTTTGGCACTAACTTGAACAGGTTTTCCTTTAGGGGCAATACTGCTTCCTGTATTCTTTGTGCATACTTTATGCTGTCGGTTATATCCTTGTTCTTTTTTGCGAGTTCTTCTGTTCTTTCCTTAACCTTATCCTCCAATATCTTTTTTTCATTTTCAATACTCCGGGTTCTTAATTTAATAATGGAAACAACAATGGTTGCAACAATAAGTATGCAAACAAGATAGAACCACCATGTTTTCCAGTAAGGTGGGGATACGCTAAACTGAAATGATGTTAATGCAGTTCTGTCTCCCAGTACATTTTTCGCTCTTATGCTTAGCGTGTAGTCTCCTGCTGGAATAAATGGAAAGGTGATGAGTGGGTTCGGTGACCAGTTTGTCCAGTCATTCATTAGCCCCTCTACAGTGTATTGGTACAGCGCAGCACCTTCCTTTAGAAAGAATGGAGCGGATAAATGAAATTTTAAGGAGCTTTTATCATAGTTTACTACCAGGTTATCGGCCAGGGAAAAATACAAATCGTGATTGTTTGTAATGGTGTGTAGCTCAAGGTTAAATACATACTCTTTTTCAGATTCGTCGTCGAATATTTTAAACAATTCATTTTTGTTATTTATAATCCAATAGCTGTCCTTCTTG
>NVRZ01000115.1 GCA_002401055.1 Bacteroidota bacterium | reverse complement strand
AGTGGGTGAGACTTATTTGAATTATTCCAGGCAAAACCAAGCCAAAGTTTTGGCAGAATTGATTGATTGAGACATGCAAATACATTGTAAATCAATTAAATTTTGATGAATAATAAGTTCGACTATATACTTGAACTATTCTATGCAATCTATTCAATAGATTTTCCTGTTGAAATATCATATGGGCTGGATGGATTGTCTAAAATTCAAATATCAAAGGGAGACACCAGCTTCTTTGATGGAGACTCAGCCCAACCAGAAACTGTCGTGTGGAAGGTTTGGAACGAAGAAAAAATACCTTTTTTATTCGATGGGAATGATGAAAAGGAGATCATAGGCGTTGTAAATGGACAGGTCATCATAAACTATGACATTATAGCCTCTTCCTTTTTCTTTTTATCAGGATGGCAGGAATACAAAACCCAGCAAAAAGACAGATTGGGGCGGTTTCCGTATAGTGAGAGTATTCAATACAAGTTGAATTTAGTGGAACTTCCATTGGTAAACTATTATTTTGATATACTAAAACAGGCTTTAGAGCAGGTTTATGACAAAGAACTAAAGGTTAAATTGTGGGGCGATGGGGAATATGGCACATTTATTTCTCATGATATTGACTTGTGTGAAAGTGCATGGAAGCAAGGTAGCCTTAGCGAGCTGGCCAGAGGAAGGGTATCTTCTCCCTTTTATTTATTGAGCAAGAAATTATTTTCAAATGATGATTGGTTTAACTTTGATTTAATCATGGAACTTGAAAAGAGACACCTTGCCAAATCAACCTTTTATTTTTTGTGCGAAAATAAGAAAGTGAACAATTATCCGAATGCAGATTATGATATATCAGATAAGAAGTTTCTTCCTGTTTTTGATAACATATTAAAAAACGAATCAGAGCTTGGGATACACGGTAGTTTGGGTACTAGCAATGATGCAGCCAAGCTTAAATTAGAAATGCGTAAAATTCCTGGCGATATTGAAGGCGGGCGCTTTCATGCCTTGGTTTATGACATTCATAAAACTCCTGATATAATTGAAGAAGCAGGCCTGAAATACGACAGCACATTGGGATTTGCTGAGCATATTGGTTTTAGAAACTCATTTTGTTTTCCCTTCTTCCCCTACGATATAAAAAATGATCAACCGTATAAATTTTTAGAAATTCCCTTAATGGTTATGGATGCCACGTTGAAAATGAAAAAATATATGGGATTAACGCCGGATGAGGCCGGAAAGGCCATTTCTAGCCTTATGCGTGAGGTTAGAAAATTTAATGGCTGCTTTTCAATCTTGTGGCATAATAATTTTTATTCAAATTATAAGTTTAGTGGATGGCGCGAAATCATGGAGCAGGTACTTCAAGAGGGCTCGACCGAAGGATCTCGCTATTTTACAGGCAAAGAAATTTCCGACATTTACAGGAGTCAAATGCGTTAGCTCAGGGTGAAGAACATATAGATGAAAATAATCGATATAGTATATGAGTGGATTGATTCCAATAGGGAGTTCCTTAAGGAATTGAAACAGCGTCAAATTGTTAGCCAGCAGGCCAAATATGGGCCTGGGGAGGTTTATGAAAAGGTACACGATAATAATAAGGTGTGCTTTGTGCTGTCTACTGGGCGATCAGGAACAAAACTACTTACTAAGATATTTGGTGATCATCAGAATGTTCTGGCATTGCATCAGCCAATTCCTGAGTTAATACATTTTAATAAGTTGGCTTATCAGGGTTTTGATTCAAATGATAGTGAATTGAAAAGTATGATTGACATTGCCCGATATGAATACGTGAGAAAGGCTTTTTTATTGAATAAACACTATGTTGAGACAAATAGTGGTATAACCTTTTTTGCTTATCAATTGGCGTCACTATACCCAAACGCAAAATTTATTCATCTAATCAGGGAACCTGTGGCTTTTGTACAAAGTGGATGTTCTCGGGGTTGGTATGACAACGATTCAGGATTTGATGAGGGTAGAATACAAGGATCTGATGGCAATAGAGCTGATTGGAATGACATGTCTCAGGTGGGTAAAATTGCATGGTTGTGGAATGAAACCAATAGCTTTATTCATAAATTTAAAGAAAGCATACCTGCAAGCCGAATAATGACTGTTAAATCAGAGGAGTTGTTTGGAGATTCTAAAGTTATGGGAGCTATATTTAAATTCTTAAGTTTGGCGCCTTTAGAAGGTCAACACGTTGAAAACTTATTGTCGAAGAAGGTGAATAAGCAGATGAACAAAACTGCTTTAACCAAGGCTCAAGTGGAAGAGGTTCAGGCAAATACACCTATAAAAGAAAACTATTATAAAAGTTAGTATCTAATATCTCAATCGGTTATGTACAAAAACATAGATAAATGCATGATATGTGGCAATAAGAACCTGGTTCCAATACTTCATCTTGGAGAGCAAGCCCTAACAGGTGTTTTCCCAAATGGTCGAGATGAAAACGTGGGATCGGGACCATTAGAACTTGTTAAATGTCATTCTAAGAATGGAGAGGATGTGTGTAATTTGGTCCAGCTTCATCATTCCTTTGATGGAGAGGAAATGTATGGCTTAAATTACGGTTATCGCTCAGGTCTTAACAAGGGCATGGTACAGCACCTGAAGGGAATTGTTGAGTACGTTCAGAACTTTATTGAGTTAGAAAATGATGAGCTGGTCATTGATATTGGGAGTAATGATAGCACACTTTTGCAATTTTACCCAGAAGATAGGGGTTTGCGTTTGACGGGTATCGATCCTACAGGCATTAAGTTCAAAGATTATTATCCAGGGCATATTCAACTTATCCCCGAGTTTTTTTCTGCAAAGGCTGTACAGAACCTTTATGGAGAACTTAAGGCAAAAGTTGTGACCTCCATCGCAATGATTTATGATTTAGAAGATCCTTTGTCATTTGTACAACAGGTTCACGATGTGATGGCGGATGAGGGTATATGGGTATTTGAGCAAAGTTATCTGCCAGCCATGATGGAGGCGAACGCATATGATACGGTGTGTCATGAGCATTTAGAGTACTATGGCATGTTGCAAATCCAGTGGATGGTTAAAAAGGTGGGCATGAAGATTATCGATGTTCAACTTAACGATACAAATGGAGGAAGTTTTTTATTGGCTGTTGCTAAGGCAAATTCTTCACATATCGTGAGCTCATCGGTGCAGGAAGTTGAAGCGAAAGAGAAGGAGCTGGGATTAAACGAGCTTCATCCCTATAAAGAATTTGCAGATCGTGTTGAAAAGCACAGAGAGGAATTACTTCAGTTATTATCAGAGTTAGCTGATAAGGGAGCAAAGGTGTTTGGTTATGGGGCCTCTACCAAAGGGAATGTTGTGCTTCAATATTGCGGATTCACAGAGGAAGATATTCCCTACATCGCGGAGGTTAATGAGGATAAATTTGGATCCTTTACGCCGGGCACAGGTATCCCGATAATATCCGAAGAAGATGCCAAATCTATGAAGCCAGAATATTTCTTTGTACTTCCCTGGCATTTTAGAAAAGGGATATTGGAGAGAGAAACATCGTTCATGGAGGCTGGCGGTAAATTTATTTTTCCTTTACCAGAGATTGAGATAGTAGGATAATATGGACCTCTAAGAAGATTACACTCGATAACGATTGTATTGTAATATATGAGTAAAAAGGCAATTATAGTGGGCCATACTGGACAGGATGGGACATATCTTTTCCAATTGCTCAAGCGGAAGAACTACAAGATATTAGGGATATCAAGTACGAGTACTGTAATGAGTGACGGAGATACTTATGATGTGGTTAACATTCAAAATAATTTGGAGGTAGAGAAAGTTGTTGCATCGTTTCAGCCAGATGAAATCTATTATCTGGCGGCGACACATCAGTCTTCTGGAGATAAACAGATAGATGAGGGTGAATTATTTCAAAGAAGTATTGACATCAATGTTAAGTCACTGGTTAACTTTCTTGAGGCAATCAGAAATCACAAGTCTAATGCAAAATTATTTTATGCTGCTTCTTCCCACCTTTTTGGAAATCCGGAAAATGAACAACAAGATGAAAGCACTCCGATTAATCCTGATTGTATCTACGGAATAACCAAAGCTGCAGGTGTAAAAGCATGTCAATTTTATTGGGAGAATCACGGTGTTTTCGCATCTGTGGGTATTTTTTATAATCATGAATCTCCACTTCGACAATCAAAGTATGTATCTAAAAAAATTGTTGAAACTGCGGTAGCCATTAAAAACAACAAGGCAAATGAATTGCAACTTGGAAGTTTGGATTCAAGGATAGATTGGGGCTACGCGCCAGATTACGTGGAAGCGGTGTTTAGAATCATCCAGCTTGACCTATCTGATATTTATGTGATCTCCAGCGGTAGTATACATAGCGTTGAAGACTTTGTTGAGAAGGTTTTTTCATACCTTGGAATGAATTGGAAAGACTACGTAAAGATATCGAAGGATATTATTACCAAAAAGCAAAAGAGAAATCTTTTTGGTAATAGCCAAAAGTTAATGATAGATACGGATTGGACGCCAACCCATAACTTCGACGAGATGATTAAAATATTGGTTGAAGAAGAGCTAAAAAAAGGATGACCTCAAATAAAATTCTAATATTTATTCCGACCTACAATGAAGCCGAAAATGTAGAACGCATTCATCGAGAGGTGATTGGCTTGGGTATCGAGGCGGATATATTACTGCTGGATGACAATTCGCCTGATGGAACAGGGGAGATTATTGACAGGATAATCGAGAAGAATTCCAACACATTTGCAATACATCGTGAGGGAAAGTTAGGAATAGGCAGTGCGCATAAAGATGGAATCAAATATGCTTATGAAAAGGATTATGAGCTATTGGTCACTATGGATTGTGATTTTACACATTCACCGTCGTACATTTTAGAATTTATTAAACTGAGTGAAAGGGCAAACATTGTATTGGGATCGAGATACATGCAAAAGGATAGCCTGGCAACATGGAATATGTTTCGCAAGTCACTTACTCATTTAGGTCATTTTCTTACTGTGAATCTGTTGAGAATGCCTTATGATGCAAGTGGAGCGTTTAGGTTATACAAATTAAAGGCCATTCAAGAGGGGATTTTTTCTCTGATTCTGTCGAATGGATATTCCTTCTTTTTTGAAAGTTTATTTATACTGCATTGCAACAAGATTTCCATTGTGGAGTTTCCTATTGAGCTACCCTCAAGAACTTATGGATCATCTAAGATGACCTTTAAGGATGCCTGGACGAGTGTTCAATTTCTTGGCAAACTGTTTGTGAGAAAACTATTTAACTTCAAATCTTTAATATGGAAATGAGTACCAGAGAAGAGCAGAACATATTAATTGAGGAGGACTGGGACATATACTGGGACAATAAGGATAAATCCAGTAACGTAGTCTATGATTTCTTAGCTGGTATTTACAGAAGAATGGTGGTAAAAAATATCCTCAATCATTTTATCAAGAAATACTTTGCACAAGGTACTATAGCATTACATGCTGGCTGCGGTAGCGGACAAGTAGATGAGGATATTGCAGGGTACATGGATATTACCGCTCTTGACATTTCAGCTAAGGCACTTAAGATTTACAAAGGCATTCATGGCGATAATTGTAAAACTGTTCAGGGTAATATTTTTGATTTACCATTTGAGGAAAAGTCTTACCAGGGATTGTATAATCTAGGAGTAATGGAGCATTTTACCCAAGAGGAGATTCATGAGATACTAGGTGAATTTCACCGTGTTCTTACTGATGATGGTCGATTGATTATACTTTGGCCTCCTGTTTTTGGATTTACCGTTTTTATCTTGGATTCTGCTCACTTCATTCTGAATAAAATTTTTAGAATGAATATAAAACTACATCCTGATGAAATCACAAGAGTAAAATCAAAAAAACATGCGGTGGATACCTTGGAGAGGGCCGGTTTCAATGTCATCAAATACTATTTTGGACCCAAAGACATTTTTACGCAAGTGGTTGTAGTTGCTGAGAAAAAATAAGTCATTTAACCAGGGGTAATTCTAATGATTGGCTCAATTGCAAAAGGTCTTAAGCTAACTACGGAAGAACTGATTAGCCATGGAACGCTACTAAGTGTTTCTTTGGTAGCATCACTTTTGCTGTTTTCTATTTTCTTGTTTATAGGAGTGCCATCTGTTGAGGATTATTTAGTCGTTCACAGCTTCATAAAGTCCTTAAATTTTATTGAGCTCTTTGAAACTACTATGTCTGGCACATTTAATATGTACGATGCGCCTGTTACCTCTAGAACTGATATTTATCGACCGGTTTATGAACTAACCTTTTGGATCGATGAGCGTTTGTCAGATTCGTTTGGAGTGAATTTTTTCAAAATCTCAAACACTTTCTACTTTTTTGTTTCATTGCTAATACTCTCTTCATTTGTGAATCAGCATCTGGGTATGAAATATGCGATTTTGGCGATTGTTCTTTATTCACTGCACTCCGGACATGTGCATTCGCAGTTTTCTTATGTAAATCGCCTGGGAGTGCTTGTTAGTATTTACACTTTCTCGATTGTGTATCTGTGTTATCAGCTGTTGAATAAAAGGAGTGCCTTTAAAATAGTATTGATGTATGTACTCGCCAGCTTATTTTTGCTTACAAAGGAAACAGGAGTTATTGTGTGCATGTTACCCGCATTTGCACTGGTTATTTATAGCTTTCTCAATAAGTTAGATCTGGTGGCGCAAATAAAGACGCACACAAAATATCTTGCATTTCACACTGGATTTCTTATTTTACTTGTTTTGATTTATCTGTACATCAGGGTGTTGTTGTTCGATGGCATCGGGGACTATCACCCGGGAACTACTATTACTGGAGTCATTCTAAATATGTTTCTGGCTTGTCAGCAAATAAGCGGCTTTAAGATTATGTACTCAGTTTTTGCACTGCCTGTAATACTGTTTCTTGGGTATCAATTCTTCAAAAGTAATTACAAGATATTGTTACTCCTGATTTTCATCTTTATCATAGCCCTTTATGGTCCTTCTTTGATCTATTCAGTTGGGAAGCGTTATTCAAGTGTATCAGGAATGTTCTTCATTTTTTTCTTGCTTTATTTTATAAGGAGCATGGATAGAAAGGCGTGGAAGTGGCTTCTATTGGCCTCCTTTGGTCTGCCTCTTTTGGTCCAAGCAATTGACATCAAGAAAAAGCACTATGCTTCCTTTGTCATTAGACCGATCATGGAGCGACAGCTAAGCAACTTGGAGCTTGAATCGGATACAATTGCAGTTATCCTGCCCATGTACCTAAATGACGAGGCTATTTTATTTAAGAATGGAATGATAGATTATCTTGAACGACTTAAGAGTTTAAGGGGTAAGCAAATTATTGTATTGGGAGTAGTGCATGATTCTGATAAATATTATTCTTTTGGCGTTACCAAAAAGTCGTATTCAATAGATGTGACCAAAAATAAATCAATTGTTGTTGTCCGTTATCCTGAAGATGCAAGATTTGAAATTCCTCACCTCCCGAAGAAGATTGTTGAGTTTGATAATAAATTCTTTCTCTATAATAATAATTTGGATAAACATGAGGCCGTATTTAATGTGAAGGCCAAGGAATTTCAGGTAATTTATTTTGAGAAACTAGATTATGATAAATTCAGCTTCAAGGTTCTAAAGTAAGCTGCATTATTCACAATTAAAATATCTGTTTAGTTCATGGGAATAATCCAAAGGCAAAGCGCTCTTAATACTATCGTATCAACAATAGGCGTTGCATTTGGTTATGTGAACATAGTATTGCTTTTTCCGAATTTCTTTACTGCTTCTGAGGTAGGATTGGTAAGGGCTATGACGTTTATAGCGGCAATCTATGCACAGTCTTCTGCCTTAGGGTCAACTCAAATAATACTAAAGTACTTTCCATATTACAAGGATCGCGAGAATCAACACCAGGGAATCTTCTTTTGGTCTCTGATACTATCATTTATCGGATTTATACTATTCTCTGTCCTGTTTGTCTTGCTTCAGCCGGTCATAGTAGACTACTTCTTGGTCAAATCACCCTTACTCATTGAGTATCTATATTATATCATTCCACTTGCGTTTTTTACGTTGATGTTCAATGTTATTGAGGCATACCTGAGGTCTTTGAAAAAAACAGTAGTTCCTTCAATCTTCCGCGAATTGTTGAACCGAGTACTTATTAGTTTATGCATAGCTCTTTTTGCATTTGGATTCGTGGATTTCAAACAATTTGTGCAATTGTATATAGGAGTGGTTCTGGCTGTTTTCATTTCATCCATACTTTATTCAGTGCATATAAAGGAGTTCTTCTTCAAACCTATTATGTCATTCTTCCATGTTTATAAACTGGTTGAATTGATAAGATATGGAATCTACTTTGTATTCAGTAATACCACAACAATGATTACTACATATGTAGATTCATTGATGATTGCCGCAATGTTAGGACTGCGAGAGGTTGGCATTTACACAACGGCATATTTTATTACGTCAGTGATTATGGTTCCCGGTCGAGCTCTTTATAAAATAACATATCCTTTTGTTGCAGAATATTGGAAATCAGAAGACCTGAAGAGTATGGGCATACTTTACAAGAAGGTAGCCATGAATAATCTCATTTTTGGACTGATTATATTTATAGGGATCTGGATAAATATTGACAACATTTTCGCACTGGTTCCATCCGAGTATTCTGAAGGAGTATGGGTTATATTTTTTATTGGCATAGGCAGAATGATGGATATGGTTACAGGAATTAATA
>NVRZ01000114.1 GCA_002401055.1 Bacteroidota bacterium | reverse complement strand
TCTCTTCATAAGAAGGAGAAATTGGTATTTTATAATTTGAGCCTTGGCTTGTTTAACCGGATTAATTACGGAAAACGTGGAAACTATATGGGAAATTACGTGGATCTCGGTGTGAGAATTGACTGGCCATTTTCCGTTGTTCACTTTACCAAAGACAAATATCCTGTAGCAACAGCCAATAACGGTGGAACCGTTAGAACAAGAACTTCGGCGTTGATTTTTACTGAAGCAATCAACTATTCGATTTACGCGAGATTTGGGTTTGCCAGATATGTTATAACGGCTAGTTACCGTCTGTCAAACCTCTTTGTAACTGACCCCGAGGTATACCAGCAATATGGAAACGGTATTGAAACTTATCCAGAATTACCCGCTCTTTTGATAGGAATTGAAATAAGCTTGTATAAATAAACGAGTCCGCTATTTTTTTCTGGCCACGAGTAGGCCATCGCGAATTGGAAGCATAAAATTCTCAACCCTGTCATCTTCCCTAATTTTCTCGCTATAAGCGACCAGCGCTTTAGTATCTTCATCCATCGAGTTAGCACCATCGAGAACCTTACCACTCCATAGAACATTGTCTGCAATAATGTATCCACCCGGCTGAACTTTGTCGATTACTAAGTCGAAGTAGTTAGAGTAGTTTTCCTTGTCGGCGTCTATGTAAACAATATCGAAGATCTCATCGATCTGGGGAATAATTGCCATTGCCTCACCAATATATTGAACAACACTATTTCTCAAGCCCGCCTCTTCAACGTATCTATCCACCATATCTTTTATCTCCTCATTGATGTCAATAGAATGAACCATCCCACCTTCAATCAGACCTTCCGCCCAACAAATTGCTGAGTATCCTGTATACGTACCTATTTCCAGAATTTGCTTTGGTTTAATCATTTTACTCAGCATACTTATTACACGCCCCTGATAGTGGCCGGCAATCATTCTTGGAACCAATATTTTGGCATATGTTTCACGATATAGCCTTTTTAGTACCTCCGGTTCTTCCTCCGTATTCTTCTCTATGTAAGAGAGCAACTTATCTTCAATAAAATCCATGTGCCTATTTTATACCTGTATTCCTATTACCAACATATCATCTACCTGATCAAAATCGCCTTGCCACTCTCGAATAGCGTCCAGAATACTTTCTTTCTGTTCCCTCATCGGTAAATCTCTGGTCTCAATTAAAACCTCCTTGAACCTTCGGCTCTTAAACTTCTCCCCTGTTCCACCACCAAATTGATCCGTTAGACCATCAGTGAAAATGAACAAGCGATCATTTTTCTGCAATTGTACTACATTATTCTTATAAGTGAAATCTGCAGTTCTACGTTGCAATCCTATCGAAACTCGATCTGCATCAATCACAATAATCTCTCCTCCTTTAGCCGAATCCCGCAATATCCACAAAGGATTAACAGCACCGGCATATTCAAGTTTTCTCATCTGAAGGTTTAGCTTTATCAATGCCATATCCATTCCGTCCGTAACTCTTTTCTGCACAGATTTTCTCAAGGCTTTTTCAAGTCCTTCATTTACATCATCAAGAATTTCTGATGGTTTTGTTTTTTCATCGTCAACGACGGCCTGATCCAATAGGTTACTGGCCACTATGCTCATAAAGGCCCCGGGAACTCCATGCCCAGTACAATCTACTGCGGCAATTATAATATCCTTTGAACTGCTAACTTTTATGCCCGACGGTTTATTTATCCAATAAAAGTCTCCGCTTACAATGTCTCGAGGGTTATAAATAATAAAATGTTCTAGAAGCAGCTTCTCTATCCATTCCATCGGGGGAAGGGCAGCTTCCTGAATTCTTTGTGCATAGCCAATACTTTCTGTTATATCCCTGTTTTTTCTATCCAACTCCGAAGTTCTGGATTTCACAAGGTCCTCCAACTCAAGCTGCTTTTTTTTGAATTGAGAATCTCTCCACCTAATAACCTGGAAAAGCACCACGAAAATAGTTGCTGTTAGGAATGAATAGAACAACCAGGTTTTCCAGAATGGCGGAGTAATGCTAAAGGAGAATTCTGCCGGATTTGAATTCCATAACCCAGCCTCGCCACTTGCTTTTACCTTGAATTTATAATCACCATGTGCTAAATTGGTATAGGTAATCTCATTAAGGGTTGTTGGATCGTGCCACTCCTTATCCAAGCCTTCCAACATAAACCGATACCTAACCTTTTCAGGAATAGTTAGGCTGACACCTATAAAATTGAATGTTATATGATTCAAATCATACGGCAGAACCAATTGAGTAGGGAGAGAATACCAACTTGTTAATTTCTCCGAGTGAGCACTCCAATCTGTTTTTTCATAGAATAATTTGATACTGGTGATATTTGTGCTCGGCTCATTTGAAATATTCAAATCTAACGCAGGATTATAGCTAACAACTCCTTTAACTGTACCAAACAGGAAGTTCCCCTCTGAATCTTCACAAAGAGCATTCTTGTTACATTCATTTCCAAAAAACCCTTCCCGAACATTGTATTGCTTTATTTCAATTTTTCCTGAGGTATTATACTTCTGATAATTAAATTTATTGAGCCCATTATTTGTCCCTATCAGTAAGTTTCCGTATCCATCAGTAATCATTGAATAAACAGGATTTGCACTCAAGCCTTGCTCCACATTTATGTGTGAAAACTCCGTCCCATCATATCTGTAGAGTCCGTTGTTCAGGGTTCCAAACCAGATATTCCCCTGCCTATCTTCCAAAATAGGAACTACTCTCCTGTCTTTTATTCCATAATCAATTTCAAAAAAAGTAACTTGGTTACCATCCGTTCTACAAATTCCTGCGTCTGTACCAAACCAAAAGAGTCCTCTGGAATCTTGAAATATTGAATAAACATTTACGTCATTCAATTGCGTATTTTCAAATCTCTTTGTGAAGTTAACACCATCATATTCTAACACCCCGTGATTGGTGCCAATCCACATGTTACCGCCATGAGCCTGGTAAATAGTACGAAAAATTGGATTACTGAGAGGTACCGCCACATTCATTTCTTCAAACCTAAAAGCAGGCCTACCCATCACGTTTTGGATAACAATCTTGTCCCTTCTTAGGATGGCAATGCCTCCTACGCAAGCAAACCACAAGTTATTTTTATCATCTTCAAAAACGTAGTTAACAGTGTTGCCAGGCAGACCATCATCAGTTGAATAGTTAAAAAATATGGTCCTCTTGACTCCGTTCGTCATGGCCTTAGCATCATTGCGAAACAGACTCAAGCCTTTATCCGTCCCGATCCACACATTTCCGTCAACATCACTTTTGACAGCCCAAATCATATCAGCAACAAGGCCATCTGATTCCGTGTAGTTGATGAAAGTCTCTCCTTTAAATTTACATACACCTCCTCCGAAGGTTGTGATCCAAATATTTCCATCTCGACCCTCTAGCAACGCATAGATCCTATTATTGCTCAATCCGTTTTCTATTCCAAATTTGGTCATGGTCAAATGATCGTATTTGAACAGCCCATCATCAGTACCTATCCACACCTCACCTCGAGAGTCTGCTAACACATCACGTACATTTCCGGTGGGCTGATTTGTCTCTGAAAGCATATTCCTAAATGTTGACCCGTCGAACATAATCAGACCCTCTGTTGTTGCAAACCACATATTTCCCCTGTTATCTTTTGATATTTCATTAACCGTTCCGCCTGTAAAACCACTTTCAAGACCGAACTTGGTTACAAGAGGAGTCATTGGCAGTGATGAGACCCCGCTAATTCTAAATACTCCATGGGTAGTTCCCAACCATATCCGTCCAAACAGATCTTCGCTCAGCGAGGTAACTTTTGAAATTGTATCTGATTCAGGAGAGCCAATGGAATTCACGTTTCCATCCTCTCCAATCCAGTTCAATCCTTTGTCTGTTCCAATCCATATTCTACCTCTCGAATCTTCAAAAATAATCTGTACATTTTCGCTTAACAATCCATCGGCAATGATGAAACTTTCAACTGAGGCGATGGTGGATTTTCCAGCCTGATAGAGTAATGTGTATTCTTTGACATTAATTTTGCTTAGCCCTCCTGATGTAGCAACCCAAAGATTGTCGTTTCTATCATACAACAAGTGATTAATTTCGTCGCTTACAAGACCTTGAACCGTGGTAATTATGCTGAAATTATTTCGATCAAACTTTACGAGCCGACCCGTGGCAAGCCTGCCAGATATAAACCAAATGTTTCCGAACTTATCTCCGGTAACCTGTCCGATATAGTTTGTCGGAAGGCCGTTTACGGTTGTGTAATTATGGAAATTCTTTCCATCATACATACTTAAGCCCCCTGCTGTTCCTAGCCATATATTCGCATGATCATCCTGATAGATTGTATAAACGAGAGAATGGGCCAGACCTTCCTGCACAGAATAATTCTGAAAATTGTATTTCTGACTATATAAATGAAAGAAAGACGAACCAAACAGGATGATTATCAACAAGCATACTATACGTCTGTTTAGAAGCTTCGATAGATTTAATACTGCCAACATCACCTTAAGTTGAAGTGTGAGAATGGTTAAACTCAATGGTAAACTACGCCTTTAACTTTAGCAAAAAGAAAGATAATTAAGATTCGTTCGAAGCCACGGGTCAATAAAAAACCCGCAAGTACTAAGTAAAAGCTCTTGCAGGCTAATTAAAATTGCTTAGGATTATTTATCCCTTCGTGGTGTCAGGTTTATATATTCCTCTGTTTTTTTCACCAGTTCTACGCCAATATGCCCAGTTTCCCTGAAGCTCCCCATTCGCATATGACAATTGATGCCACTTATTTCCATTTTTATACCAATAGGTCCATGCTCCATCAATCTTACCATTTTCATAGGTAACCGAATTCCATTTTTGGCCATTTTCATACCAGGTAGTCCATTTACCAATAGGATTACCCTTTTCATCATAGTACTTCACCGATTTTCTCTGCTGGTTTTCATAGTACTCTACCCACTTCCCCGCCTTATTGCCGTTTTTAAAATATCCTTTCTCCATAAGATTGCCATTTTCAAAGTAGGTAAGGTCCTCAGCAATACCATTGCTCAGTAATCTTATTTGAGACCACGAATTATGTGATACAATAATTAGGAAGGAAACCAATAACAACGCTCTTTTCATTCTAAAGAATATTATACTGCGTGTCTAGTTAAAACAAAATTAAAATAAGAAATCATCAATTCCTAGTTATAATACGAAATATTAGTTCACAAGGTTACTGGATTTTGTCGGTCCTTTTCCATTCATATACACAACAAATAAAGCCTGATAGCCCACGAAATCACCTTTTAAATCATACTTCTTTGTTGTAAGTGTTACACTAACGACCTCTTTTTTAATATTAAAGTCCCCTCTATCATAATACCAATCTTCACGTAAAAATATCTTGGTTATCTCATCACGCGCTAAAGATTCTTCAATAACTGTCTCAGTTAATTCACCCGTTTCAAAATCCTCCATAAGTAGGGTATCGACGGAAAATTCAATTCGCTTAATTTCTTCAATTTCCATCTTATTGTTTAGGAGGTCATAAGGAACTAAACTTCCATCATAAATTTTATCAAAAATGTCATCTATCAGGGTTGTGTTGTCAAATTTACCGATCCATTCTTCGTCATGCGGATCAACAATTATGGCCGCCTCAGATCTAAAATTACTTGCCAAAAGAACCAGTTCAGCGGAAGAAATATCATTTCCCTCTCCTTTGTCATCAGACCCCAGATCCGAGCATCCAATAGTGAACAATCCGATACTGCTAGCAAAAGCTATATATAAGAGTTTCATATTTTTCAGTTTGTATTCAGACAAATATAAGACTTTTCAGCACGGCCCACACTACTCTCTATCTCCGGTGATTATCAACCTTAGCATGTTCATAACTACAGAAGGAGTCCCTATGGAGATATTCCAATTTTCTTGATTTTCGCTGGAAGCAACTTTTACCCTGATGACCCTGAGAAGGCTATTTACTATATTCCTTACAATTTCTTTAATGGCCTTGGCGGCTTCTGCTCAGAAGCCAAAAAAATTCAGTACTGAATATATCCTGGGAGGTGGCGAGAAAGAATTGGTTGAAGCTGCTGAATGGTATTTAGGATCTGGTAATTTCAGAAGGGCACTTCCTCTCTTTGTAAAGCTATGGAAAAGATATCCTGGAACCAATGCTTACCAATATTACGCGGGAATTTGTTATCTGGCCAAAACGGATGAACAAGAAAAGGCAATTGCTCATCTCGAAGCGGCATACAGCAGAAATACCAAACTGAATGACATCCTATTTTACCTGGGTAAAGCCTACTTTCTCAATTACAAGTTTGACGAGGCAATCGGCTACTTTAAATTGGCGTTGGATAACAAAACTACGTCAGGCAACCGAAAAATGGAGATCCCAAGATTTCTAAACTATTGTAAAAATGCTAAGGAACTGATGGCTAAAACTCAAGAAGAGAGGCTTGAAATAGAGAATATTGGTGCTCCAGTAAATACCGAATACGATGAATATGTCCCATTGGTCTCGTTTGATGAATCCGTCTTAATGTATACATACAAAGGGAAAGGCTCCAGAGGTGGACGGCAAAATATATATGGAGAATCAGACCCGGACGGCGATTATTACGAAGATATTTACCAAGCCTACCGATTGGGAAACAAATGGTTAGATCCAGAAGACGTTGGATACCGAATAAACGGCAATTATCATGATGCGTCAGTTGCGCTTTCACCAGATGGCGAACAACTTTTCATTTACAAAGATGAAAATGGGGGGGATATCTATGAGAGCTTTAAGGCTGACGACATGTGGCCCACTGCCGTAAAACTATATGGTGAGGTTAATACAAAGCACTATGAGGGGCACGTAAGTATATCCATCACCGGAAGAACACTCTACTTCGTGAGTGACAGACCTGGAGGGATGGGGGGCAAAGATCTATACACTGCTACGCTATTGGAAGATGGCAGCTGGGGGAAAATCAAGAATATGGGGCCCAAGTTTAATACCGAGTTTGATGAAGATGCGCCTTTCATTCACGCCAATGGAAACTTGCTCTACTTCAGCTCTCAGGGTCATAACAGCATGGGCGGATATGATATATACTTCTCGACACGTAAAGATGGGAGATGGGAAAAAGCCACTAACGTTGGACCGCCTATCAATACGCCAAACGATGATGTGTTTTATGTTGTTTCCGCTAACGGAGAGCGCGCATACTTTTCTTCCGCACGAAAAGGTGGAATAGGAGGACAAGATATCTACGTAGTAAAGCCCGGCGTATATGGGAAAAAGCCTGTGCTGGCACTTATAAAAGGGCTAATACAGTACAATGGAAAGTTTGCTGAGGCCAAGGTCAGAGTCACCAATGTAACCAACAATGAATCTTACGGTATTTACAAGGGAAATTCAACCACGGGAAATTATCTAATCGCTTTGCCTCCAGGATATGATTATAAAATTGATTTTGAGATCAAAGGAGAAAATATTCACTCTGAAAATATTGACCTCAGCAGATTGGAAGTCTACCTAGAGGTAGAATATGATTTTGAGATGAATGCAAAAAGAAATCCCCTTATCGATTCAACCAACAACATTCAAAATGCTTTAAACGAAAAGCTAGAAGAAATTCGCTTGGCCAAAGAGGAACTTGCTCTGGAGAGGCAGTTAATTTCCACCATCAATGATTCAGCTCCTGACGCTGTTCAAGACTCCGAGATAACCGCTGATATTGTCGAAGTGGAAACCGCCAAGCTCTATTTGTTAGATGAAAATGGCAAGGTGTTGATGGTATCAACAAAGAATGATTCAGGCATATTTAATTTTACTCAAGTGGTTATAAAAAAAGAGTATTCGTTCATGCTTGACTCAAAATCTTCTGAGATAGAAGATGAAATTATCATTATGATCAGAGATGAGAATGGTATAGAACGGGCAATAATAACCACGGTTATCGCAGCGACAGCTCAGGAGGCGGCTTATTTGGAGAGCTCGAATGTGCTAAAACTAAAATTTCCTAAAGAGATCAATACTGAAGAACTCGTAATGGTAGAACCGGAGCCGGAACCCGAACCCGAACCCGAACCAAAGGATGTATTTACACTTGTCAAAGGCTTAGTATTAGATAAAAACACAGAGTTTCCTATTAATGCGAAAATCGAGATTACGGATATCTTGAAGGACGAAGTTGTTTTGGAAACTAGTACCAACGCTAACACAGGAGACTATTCATTCACATTAACATCTGAAAGAGATTATGCCGTTAAGATCACCGCTGATGGATACTTGTTTGAATCTGAAATAAGAAATCTTCCGAAGGCGGAACCACATTATGAGCTGCATTTCAATATAGAACCATTACCGGAAACTGAAGAGCCTATTGTATTAGCAATAACACCGGAGCCAGAACCAGAACCTGAGCCTAAACCAAAGGAGGTAGTTACGCTGGTTAAGGGTTTGGTAATAGATAAAAACACGGAAGTTCCTATTAATGCCAGAATCGTGATTACAGATATATTGAAGAACGAAATTGTTTTACAAACTAGCACCAACCCTAGCACAGGAGAGTATTCATTCACATTAACATCTGAAAGAGATTATGCCGTTAAGATCATCGCTGACGGATATCTATTTGAATCTGAGATAAGAAATCTTCCAAGGGCAGATCCCTATTATGAGCTGCTTTTTAATATAGAACCGTTACAAGAAACTGAAGAGCCTATTGTTGTCGCAACTGAAGTATTTGAGAATATCCTCTTTGACTTTGACAAATCAAGTTTACGCCCTA
>NVRZ01000113.1 GCA_002401055.1 Bacteroidota bacterium | reverse complement strand
CATTAAGTGATAAATCTTCTGCATCACAAATCAGTGCAGGGTCGGGAGTGATGGCGGCTGGGGGGTTGGCATTAACCGTAACGGCAATGTCGTCAGTACCTGTACATCCTTTATCGTCTGTCACTGTATAGGTTAGGTTATATGTTCCTGAAGATCCCGCATTGAAAGTTGGGTTTTGAATTGAGGTAGATGAAAGAGGCCCCGTATCTCCTGTCCAGGAGTGAGTGGTGTAGGTGCCCGATCCACCCAATGGGTCGCCGTCTAGTATTAAGTTGATCCCAACACAAACTTCTGCAGGGTCAGGAGTTATTGCTGCCAGCACCGCAATTGGCTCAATTACCGTCGCACTATCAGTTACAATACAACCACTACCATCTGTAACTGTAACGTAGTATGTTCCTGCAGATAGACCAGTTGCTATTGAGTCCGTTTGATTACCCGTACCAGCATCCCAGACAAAAGTATAGGGCCCCGTACCTGAAGCAGGAGTAACTGTGGTCGTGCCATCAGTTCCTGAATTACAAGTAACATCAGTACTATCTGCACTGGCGGTTAAAGCGCATCCGCATTGAATGAGCGCACATCCCATTGAAGTGTCAGGATTTAAGTCAGCGTTAGAATCACCAGCATCATGGTTTGCAAAGATCCAAGTACTGTCGCATTGAAGCTGAAAACCCTCATCATTACCTGAGTTTCCAGCAGAGTTGCCAACGTCGAAATGATTTGCAGATGATGGTATTGTAACTGATTTTGAAGCGCATCCACTTACAGCTCCAATAGTTTCGGTATTTGAGCTTGTAAATCCTGCGCCACCTTCATATGTAATTGCCTGTGTCAGAGTTCCTGCATCATCGAATAACGTTAGGTCTTCTCCACCGTCATTCAGAACGCCTAAGTAACTACCTACATTGCTAGAAAAAAATGCGTCTGCATCTACATTCCACGCGTCTGAGCCATCATTGTGCCAGTTGAATTCGAGGGTTGCGGTTGGCCAGTCACAGGTGGTAATACTTCCTGTACAATTGGTGCCATAGCCCCCCATTAAATAGACACCACCTGCAGGTATGCTCGTGCCAGAAGGGATGGTATGGCAGTCTCCTCTCCGGAATTCACTTGGTCCAGAGGTGTATTCATCCGTAAGGCATAAGACAAAGCAACCGATATCAACCGCCTCATCGCACATGTTGTATAATTCTACAAACTCACCTGTAGAATCAGCATCCCCATTATTTCCGTCTTCTGGATCAAAAGCAAATTCGCTAATTACAATACACGCGGGACAATCAATCTGAGCATTGACATTCAAAGTAAAGAGTAGCACAAAAAGGCAAAGAAGCAAAGAATATTTGTTGCCAAGGCTTTCATTTATCTTCCTGAAGACTCTATGTTTACCCAATAGAATGATATAGATTGTTTTTAGTAATAACTTCAAATTGTGGTTTACTTCATTAATGTGAGGTCACCCTGTTCAGTGTATTCCTCACCATTTAAGTATATGGCCTCAACATAATACACAAACACTGCAGGGTTCATTAATTGTCCATTGAATGTTCCATCCCAACCCATATTTGGATCATTTGCCTGGAAATTTTGGTTTTCAAATACTTTTTCTCCCCATCTGTCATAAATAATGAACGTAACAACTTCCTGAATTCCCTTTCCCTGGACAAATGCAACGGTGTTTGGTAGCTCAGTAGAACTTGGAGAAAAGATTTCAGGAATAAATATTACGTATCCAATTTCTACTTCAATGGTGCTCGTATCCGTGCAACCATTGACATCAGTTCCTATAACGGTATAGGTCGTTGTTTGAGTTGGCGTTGCAATGGGGTTAGGGCAATTAGTGCAGCTTAATCCAGCTGAAGGGGTCCAATTGTAAATCGACGCCCCAAGTCCTGTTAGCAGTACCCCTCCACCAGTTCCACCTGGGTCGGAAGTTATAGAAACTGTTGGGTTCAGATTTACCGTTACATTCACGGTTGCCGTGTCTGGAGCGCATATGCCGGATGTTACAACAACTGTATATAGGGTTGTATTCGATGGCGAGGCAACTGGGTTTGCGATGTTTGTTGCACTTAATCCTACACTAGGCGACCATGTGTATCCTGTTCCTCCTGAGGCAGTCAAGGTTGTAACATTGCCAAGGCAAATATCAACGTCAGAACTAACAGTAGCAATTAGCGGACTGGTTGCAACAGTAACTGAAGCAGAGCTGGCACAGCCATTAGTATCTAAAACGCTCACAGTGTAAGTCGCTCCGGCAAGATTGGTAGCCGTAGAATTGGTTTGGTTTAAAGTGTCATCCCACGAATAAGTGTACGGTGATGCGCCGCCCGTTACCACCACACTAGCCTCTCCGTCACCGGTTCCGCAACTTGCGCTTACTGAGCTCATAACCAAATTCATGGCGCTCGGTTCGGATACAGGCACGCTATCTATATTGCTGCAGCCCTTTACATCCGTAACAATTACGGTGTACATACCTATGGCTAAGCCGTTTGCTGTAGCATTTGTTTGAGTCCCTGAATCGTTCCACTGGAAAGAATAACCAGGTGTTCCCCCGGTTACATTTACCGTTGTTGATCCATCTGACATTCCATTACAACTTACATCTATTGACGTAAGTGTAAGAGATAGAACGGTAGGTTCGGTAATGGTTACCGTGTCCGAATTAATGCATCCGCTGGCGTCCGAAACCTGAACATAATAAGTGCCTGCGGCAAGCCCTCCCACAATATTAAAGGCGTCGGTACTTATAAGCGTAGTATCACCAGAGGACCACATGTAGTTGTAGGGGCTGACGCCGGTATTCACAATTACATTGGCCATTCCATCGGTATCACCGTTGCAGTTTGGGTTGGACAGAGTAAAGGCTGTCAATGATATCTCAGGGGGCTGCCCAATAGTTGCGCTGTCGCTTGCCAAGCATCCATTTGCATCTGTAACAATTACAGAATATGTTCCCGCTAACTGGCCACCTGAAGTATCACTTATCGCAGATGTATTAATGGTGCTGTCGGCAGTACTCCAAACAAAGCTAAAAGTTGAAACTCCTCCTGTTATTGTAACATATATCTGACCGTCTGCATAGTTGTTGCAGCTTGCACTATCAGCATCAACCGTTAGGCTAAGTAGTCCAGGCTCAGTTATTGATATAGAGACAGAATCCATGCACCCATTCATATCCGTTGTGTAAGCCGTATAGGTTCCTGCTGTTAGACCAGTAGCCATGGAATCAGTTTGGGAATTTGAATCATTCCATAGGTAGGTGTAAGGTGTGGAGCCACCTGAGGAAGAAACAGTAGCACTTCCAGTTGCATCAGCATTGCATGCAACCTGAACGGAGTCTATTAATGAAATTGTTAGTAGGCTGGGCTCCGTAATGGTCCCGGATATAGAATCAATGCAGGAGTTATCGTCAGTTACAACCAAAGTGTAGTTACCGGCTTGTAACCCGGTAGCAATTGCATTGCTTTGTGATCCCGAATCGTTCCATAGATAAGTATAAGGTGTTGTTCCGCCAGTAACCGAAATATCAACCGATCCATCCATCCCACCATTACATGCAACATCCATGATCACATTGGTCACCAAACTCAATGCAGTAGTTTCAGTAATCGTTACAGTAGCGAGCGCAATGCAACCGCCATTGTCTATTACTGTACCGGTATATATACCAGCGAATAATCCGGTTGCTATAGAATCAGTTTGAGAGTCTGGGTCGTCCCAACTGAACGTATATGGGCCAGAACCTCCTGATGGAGTAATCGTTGCTGAACCAATTGAATCACCATTGCATAATATGTGAGTGGTATCTGTTATGCTTGCCGAGCCTCCTCCCAGGTTGTTTATATTAATGCTGATAGAATCTTTACAACCGTTACCATCAGTAACCACAACTTGGTAAGCTGCAGCTGGTAAGCCCGTGGCAATTGAATCCGTTTGTGACGATAGATCATTCCATAGGTAGGTATAAGCTCCTATTCCTCCCGTGGGAGTCACGGTGGCCATTCCATCAGAAGATCCACAATTTGCATCCGCCGTATCTGAAATAACAAGCATTATTGCCGGAGGTTCTGTAATCGAAATTGTGTCAGAGTCACTGCAAGCATTGGCATCCGTAAGAATTACTTGATATAGCCCCGCAAGTAATCCTGTTGCAGTTGCGTTCGTTTGAACACCCAGATCATTCCAGAGATATGTATATGTGGTAGTTCCTCCCGCACCAGTAACGGTAATCTCACCTGTCGGAACACCATTACACAATAAGCTGGTCGATGCAGTAATATTTGCATTAAGTATAGCAGCAGGTTGGGCAATAACAACGGATACAGAGTCAATACACCCATTGCTATCTGTAACCATCACCTCGTAAGTCCCCGCTTGTAATCCCGTCGCGGTCGAGTCAGTTTGAGAATTATTATCATCCCATAAGTATGTGTAAGGAGTAACTCCCCCTCCCGCTGACACTGTAGCAGAACCAGTTGAGTCTCCAAAGCACAAAACCATTGTCGAATCTGTTATGGAAGGGCCAATTGCAGAAGGTTCTGTGACTGTAATTGAAGCAGAATCCACACATCCATTAGAGTCTGTCGCAATGACCGTATATGAACCTGCTGAAAGCCCTGTCGCCGTGGAATCAGTTTGAA
The DNA here is from genome assembly GCA_002401055.1 of Bacteroidota bacterium. GTDB lineage: Bacteria > Bacteroidota > Bacteroidia > NORP154 > NORP154 > NORP154. The sequence continues at coordinate 4,184 of NVRZ01000113.1, read as the reverse complement.
TCGGACTGGTATTCCATGAATAAGTAAAAGGCGGCTCTCCTAATGTATCCACATAGGCTATGGCTGATCCGCTGCTGTCACCAAAGCACAATACATCGACTGTCGTGACCGAATCTATACCGCAAGATGGGCAATCGGACACTGCATATATATAAGTGCTGGCGTCAATTTCACAGGCAAAGTTGGTCCACCAGGCTATTTGGCCATCTGCATATGTTTTCATACCAATACTTAGATCCGCGCCCTGCACGCAACTATCAGGTGTGGCTATTTCAAAGCATACCTGCCAGGTAAAGCCACTTCCAGCTTCATCGCATTGGCAAGGTCCACCGCATTGTCCATCCCCCCAACTAAGATTGGGGTCATTATTGTGCGTAGGGCATGGTCCGCAGTTATTTAGATAAAACCAACCACCGGTTGCATTTACAGTATCTCCGGTAACGTTGTGGGTAACTGCAATACCACCTGAGTCAGCTGCCTCCCAAACCCAGACTCCTTTTCCATCTGCAGAGACTAAAGCAGTGGTCGTTGTAAATGTGGACATATCCCAACCTGATCCAAACAATGGAACAATTCCCGAAATCCAATTACAATCAATTTTTTGGTAAGGGTCGATGGTATAGCAATATTCTACCGTTACTCCTGGGCCGTAGCTTCCTGGGTTTTGCCCACCAGTTGTATCAGGTGGCGGACTCGCGGTTAAGGTGTCGCCCGTGTTACAGGCACTCGGGTCGGGGTAGCTGCTTACACAAAGTAGAAAATCACCAGTATTTCCAGATGCTGAACTGATTACCAAAGAGTATGTTGTACCAGCTGCCGAGTTAAAAGCGGTTACGCTTGCCGTGCTATCTGTACCTGTATCGCACCCTTGCACGAAGAATGACCCACAGTCCACTGTCATGAGCGTCATTTGAATATCAGGGAAATCTGCAGTTATCCAAAAATCCAATGTTCCATCTGTAACGGTAAAAGTGTAGAATACGGCTGCACCTGAAATATTATCGCATGAATTACCGGTAAGAGTAATATTATTGGTGCTCGCACCTGTGTTGCAACCTGATACACAAGTGGTGTCCCCACTCGTTAATGTTATCACTTCAGCACTGTTACATTCCTCATTTGCCGGATTGTTACACTGGGCGAAAAGATTATTCCCGCCAAGCACCAAGAACATGACGGCTAGAAGGAATTTCAATGAATATTTCATAGTATGGATGTAGCTATTATGTAAAGATAATAATTTATGGCCTATTACTTCTGTTATAGATTAAGACAGCCAGTCAATAGATTACCACCATGCGAGTAGTGCCCTTACTCGCGTTTTTTTGAATCCATAAAAATGGTTACAGGGCCCTCATTTACAATTGAAATTTTCATCATCGCACCAAACTCTCCCGTTTTTACGGGACTACCAAGCTCCTTGCTCAACGATTCAATAAAATCTTTGTACATAGGTATTGCAAAGTCAGGATGTGCGGCTTTTATATAAGAAGGCCGATTTCCTTTTTTTGTTGAAGCATGCAAGGTAAATTGGCTTATTAAAAGCACTTCGCCTTCTATATCCTTAACAGATAGATTCATAACACCTTCATCATCATCAAAGATTCTGAGCCTAGATATCTTACCGCAGAGCCAGTCAATATCTTCATTCGTATCTTCCTGTTCGATACCTAGCAGGATTAGCAGTCCAATTGAAATTTCGCTTTTGAGGTTCTCTGAAATAGTAACTGAAGCTTCAGATACTCTCTGGATAATTACTCTCATCTCCTTGTTTTAACGATAGTTTTCAGTTTCGTCCGAGTTGTAAATATTCAAATAATTCTTGTAGCGGGATTCCGCGATTTCCTTGTTTTCGACAGCATTAATTACGGCGCACCTTGGCTCATTGATGTGCAGGCAATTACTGAAATGGCAAGCGTCCATTCTCAATCTCATTTCAGGAAAGCGGTGGGATAGGTCTTCCTTTTCCAAATCGTAAGTTCCAAAACTCTTCAAACCGGGAGTGTCAATTACAAATGTTTCGTTTTTTAGCTCATACATTTCTGCAAATGTTGTGGTGTGTTTTCCGGTATCACGTGAAGACATCCCTGCGGTTTTCAGATTCCAATCAGGATCCAATTTGTTGAGCAATGACGATTTACCAACTCCGGAGTTACCGGCAATCAGGTTGACTTTTCCGGTAAGCTGTTTAATTACCTTATCGATACCGATGTTGTTCAATACCGACATAGGATGGCATTTGTATCCTGCCGGTTCATAAATGGTAATAACTTTATCGAGTTCTTGCTTTTGCTTTTTTCCCAGTAAATCAATTTTGTTAATTAATATTTCTGCAGGAATGTGATAGGCTTCTGCAGTTACTAAAAATCGGTCAATGAACAACAATGGAGTAGTTGGGCTGGTTACGGTTATCATTAAATAGGCGCAATCAATGTTTGAAGCTATAATATGAGACCTTGCAGATAATTTTGTAGCTCTTCGGATAATGTAGTTGGTCCTTTCGTGAATGTTGAAAATGACGCCAACACCATCTTCTTCCAATTCATAGTCGACGCGATCGCCTACTGCAACGGGATTACTAGACTCAATTCCCTTTAATCTAAATGCGCCTTTTATCTTACATTCAATTTTCTCGCCGTCTGGTTTTCTTACGGTAAACCAGCTTCCAGTAGATTTTGTAACGATTCCTTCCAAGCCTTTTTAGAATTAAACTTTATTAGGTGGTCCTTCAAAATTATATATTTTTAATTTTGTCGATAACCAATGATTTTATTCAACGAGGAATATGTCGATCGAGATAACAGATGTAACGAAGATTTATGGTTCTCAAAAGGCGCTTGATAGCGTATCTTTTCGAATTGATCAGGGCGAGATAGTTGGGTTTTTGGGTCCGAATGGAGCAGGGAAATCGACGATGATGAAAATCATTACATCCTTTCTACCACAGACGTCGGGACAAGTGTCGGTTTGTGGAAATGATGTGCTTCTGGAGTCTATGGAGGTGAGAAGAAATGTGGGATATCTGCCTGAAAACAATCCGCTCTACTACGATATGTATGTTAAAGAATATCTCTCGTTTGTGGCGGGCATGTACAAGATGAAGAACAGTGGACCAAGGGTAGATGAAATGATTGGATTAACCGGATTGGTTAAGGAATACAAAAAAAAAATTGGGGCACTTTCAAAAGGATATAAGCAAAGAGTTGGATTGGCACAAGCCTTGATTCATGATCCAAAGGTCCTCATACTTGATGAGCCAACATCAGGACTGGATCCAAATCAGTTGGTGGAAATAAGAGCGTTAATTACTGAGATTGGTAAAGAAAAAACAGTGATGCTGTCTACGCATATTATGCAAGAGGTAGAGTCTGTTTGCGACAGGATTATAATTATTAAAGAGGGAAAAATAGTTGCTGATGACGGTGTTGATGAGATCAAAAAAGGGGCTAAGGAGCTGCGAACGATTCTGGTGGAATTTGATAAAAGTATCTCTGTTGAGGATTTGTTGAAGATCAATGGAGTGGATGATACCAAGGATATTGGAGATAACAAGTGGCTTGTTTCAACCAGGGAGACTGAGGATATAAGACCGGTCATTTTTCAATTTGCGGTGGATAACGGACTTTCTGTTCTTACCATGAATGAACAGAAGCAAAGTCTTGAAGATGTTTTCAAAGAACTAACCAGCTAGCGAAAGGTTTTTATATCCCATTTCGTTTTTATAGTTTTGCGTTCCATTTTAAACACAACAATATGTCATATTTATTCACTTCCGAATCTGTATCAGAGGGGCACCCTGATAAAGTATCAGATCAAATTTCTGATGCACTGCTAGATGCATTCCTGAAAAACGACCCAGATTCTAAAGTTGCCTGTGAAACATTGGTAACAACTGGACTTACTGTATTGAGTGGAGAAGTAAAAACTACTGGGTACATCGACGTTCAAAAAATTGCACGCGAAGTAATTAATGGTATTGGGTACACAGAATCTGAATATCAATTCGATGGAGACTCTTGTGGTGTTATCTCTGCAATTCACGAGCAATCGGCGGATATCCGTCAAGGAGTTGAAGAAGGAGCAGGTCTTCACGATGAACAGGGAGCTGGTGATCAGGGTATGATGTTTGGTTATGCCACCAACGAGACCGACAATTACATGCCTTTGGCATTGGATCTTTCTCA
>NVRZ01000112.1 GCA_002401055.1 Bacteroidota bacterium | reverse complement strand
AAATGTAGGATTTTTTGATATTTATTCTGATGTGAAGAATACAATAATTACAACGCTAAAAAAGAATAAATAATCAAAACATCCGCTCGCGCTTCAATAAATAAGGGAGCAGTACTTGCCTAAACCCCTGATTTATGTCGGCGTCAACGAAATCTATTTTGTATTGCCCGCAGCGAACTTTCAACTCATTGTAGTAATCACCAATTGATTTTAAGTAGGACTCTTTTATTTCATTTGGATGAACTTTGATCTCCTCGCCAGTTTCAGAATCTACAAATCTATACGGCCTGTTTTCAAATTCAAAATCCAGCTCCTTAGATTTATCTACAATATGAAACAGAACTATCTCATGGTTGTTATGTCTCAGATGCTGTAAGGCTGAAAACATTTCTTCATTATCTGAATCATCCATCATGTCACTAAATATAATGACCAATGATCTTCTGTGGATATTCTCCGCTATTTCGTGTAAAGAAGCAGCTGCCGATGTCTTCTTGAGACTCTCCTCAGGCTTGAGGAGATTTTCTAACTCGGTATATAGTTTCTTATGATGCACCGTGCTTGACTTAGCTGGCGTATGTACATCTACCTTGTCTGAAAAAATACTTAATCCAACTGCATCTCTCTGTCTTTTGAGCAGCTGAATGAGCGATGCTGCACTATATACTGAAAAAGCGATCTTATTGAGATTTTCTATGTCTTCAAAACCCTTGTTCTCAGGGTAGTACATAGATGATGAACAGTCAATGACTATCTGACACCGTAAGTTGGTCTCTTCCTCATATCGCTTTACGAATAATTTCTCGGTGCGAGCAAATAATTTCCAATCGATGTGTTTGGTGGATTCACCATTGTTATATATCCTGTGCTCTGCAAATTCAACGGAGAAACCGTGTAGAGGGCTTTTGTGCAATCCAGTAATAAAACCCTCCACCACCTGTTTCGCCAACAGCTCGAGTTTACTGAATTCCTGAGTTACTTGAAAATTAATTGGCATAGCTGATCACCTTTTCCATTATAACGAACCTAAAAACCAGAGATTGTAGTTAAGGTTTGAAATATAAAACTACGAAGTATATTGATGTAAATAAACAATGCCCAACCAATGGAGGGCACTGTGATAAAAATTTAAACTTGCAATTCTGAGGGGACCGAAGAATCTTTACCTTCTAGCGAACCAGATTCTTCATGCTGTTCAGAATGACATGTATTTTGAAGTTCAGAAATTATAATTGAGCATCCAGCTTTGCCGCAAGAACGTCTTTTGCAACAGCACCTACCTGCTTATCCACAACCTCACCGTCTTTAAGGAATAAGATAGTTGGTATGCTTCTAATACCGTATTTAGAAGATATCTCGGGATTGTGATCTACATTCACCTTACCAATCACCGCCTTTCCCTCATAGTCTCCTGCCAATTCTTCAACAATTGGGCTCACCATTCTGCACGGCCCACACCACTCGGCCCAAAAATCTATTACTACTGGTTTGTCTGATTTTAAAGCCAACTCTTCAAAATTGCTATCTGTAAATTCTACTGCCATTATTTCTTTGTGTTAAATAATTCCTAATCTAATTCTATTGCAAATATAACAGATCAACAATTGCGCCACTGTCATTTCAATGACATATTGACAATTAATAGACCTAGCTCAATTTATATGCAACGCATTTTATCCCTTCAAGGGATTTGAAAAATTCATCATTCAAATCAACTTTGTGTGATTTTGAATGCAACTCAACATTCAGGTTTTCCTCTCTATCACCAATTACAAAATTGATCCTGCATTGCCCTTTATTTGAGGCCAATAAATTGTTCAACTCATCTATAAAATCTTCTGATACATCATCCAGTGACAGCTGCATTGTTATTGTTTTGGCCAGCCTGTTTCGTATTTCCGAAAGAAGTTGAATCTTGTGCGGTTTGAACTCATAAACGTCATCGGTTCGATACCTGAGCTCAACCTTTCCACTAATAAATAAAAATTCATTTGGCTTTAAGAAATGTCGCAATTTCAAATATTCCTCGGAAAACATGGCCAGTCTATAAGTGTCGGTAAAATCCTCAATTACCATCGTTCCAAATGGCTTGCCTGTTTTTGTTGTACGGTGTGCCGCCTCTGTAACAATTCCAGCTATTGTAATATCTCTATTTCTAAACCTGATTAAGTCTGAATTAAGGTCAATTAATTTCGTATTGCAGAAATGATCTATTTCAATTTTAAAACTATCCAGAGGGTGCCCTGATAAATACATTCCCGTAATCTCTCTTTCCTTGGTCAACATTTCTAACTGAGACCAGGGTTCGCACTCAGGTATTTTAGGATTTTCAACCGTTTCAGACTCCCCACCAAACATCGACATTTGATCTGAATCAATATCGTTTTGGTACTTACTCCCGAAGCGAATCGCCTTTTCGAGGAAAACTGCACCATCTTCAAAATCCTTTTGAAAATATTGAGAACGGTAAACTCCTTCAAAACAGTCAAATGCTCCCGACATAGCCAGACTCTCCAAACACTTTTTGTTGGCCGACCTATGATCGATTCGTTTTGTAAGGTCAAAGATATCTTGAAACAATCCGTTCTCTTCCCGTTCCTCAACGATAGCATTCACAGCTGCCTCTCCTGCACCTTTAATTGCTCCAAGCCCAAATCTGATTTCTCCGTTTTTATTTACAACAAATGCATAACCACTTTCATTAACATCCGGACCCAGAACTTTAATTCCCTGTCGCTTACATTCGTCCATAAAGAATGCAATTTTCTTGATGTCATTTTTATTGCGTTGCAGCACAGCAGACATAAAATCCGATGGATAATTCGCCTTTAAATAGGCCGTCTGATAAGCCAATATCGAATATGCTGCGGAGTGAGACCTGTTAAAGCCATATCCAGCAAACTCAGCCATAATACCAAACGTGGATTTAGCCACCTTTTCATCAATTCCTTTGGCTACTGCCCTTTTAATAAATTTTTCCTCTTCAGGCGGTAGAAGTTCTGCCTTCTTCTTACCCATAATTCGTCTCAGAATATCTGCTTCACCAAGCGTATAGTCTGCCATTATCTGTGCCGCTTGCATAATCTGTTCCTGATAAACCATTATGCCATAGGTATTCCTTAATATACCCTCGAGGCTCTCATGGGGGTATTCAACCTTCTCTCTTCCATGTTTCCGGTTAATGTAATCAGGAATAAATTGCATGGGCCCAGGTCGATAGAGAGCGTTCATTGCAATTAAGTCCTCAATATTGTTCGGCTCCAGATCTTTAAGATAGATGCGCATCCCCTCCGATTCAAACTGAAACGTGCCTATCGTATCCCCTGCCTGGTACAGCTTGAAGGTCTTTTCATCATCCAACGGAATATTATCAATGTCTATCTTAACCCCGTGTCGAGATTCTATATTCGCTACAGCATCTGTAATGATAGACAGTGTTTTCAATCCAAGGAAATCCATTTTTAACAATCCTACATGTTCGGCGAATGTCCCTTCATACTGCGTGACCAATAGGTCCGCGTTCTTTGCCGTTCTCAATGGAAGCATTTCACTGAGGTCTTCCCTTCCGATAATTACTCCAGCGGCATGGATTCCAGTATGTCGCGAGCTACCTTCCAATGTTTCCGCAAACGTTAGCGTCTTTACAGTTAATAAATCTTTCCCTTTTTTCGCATCCGCCAATTCTTTAACTTCCTTAAATGCCATATCAAGGGTAATCCCTGGCCTCTCAGGCACTAATTTTGCCAGTTTATCAGCTTCAGTCAGTGGCAGTTTTAATACCCTAGCAACATCTCGTATGGAAGACTTGGCAGCCATAGTACCAAATGTAATTATCTGTGCTACGCGCTCACGCCCATATTTATTAACCACCCAATCAATTACCTTTTGTCGCCCATCATCATCAAAATCAATATCGATATCAGGCATTGAAACCCTCTCTGGATTTAGAAAACGCTCAAAAAGTAAATTATAAGCTATCGGATCCAAGTTGGTAATCTCCGTGCAGTAGGCTACTGCCGATCCTGCCGCAGACCCTCGTCCCGGACCGACTGCTACACCCAATTCTTTCGCTGCTGCAATAAAATCCTGAACAATTAAAAAGTAACCAGCAAAGCCCATATCTTTTATAATCGCCAGTTCCATATCGAGTCTTTCAGAAACTTCTTGTGTAATCTCAGGATAGCGCTTCTTTGCCCCTAAATAAGTGAGCTCACGCAAGAATTCATCTTCAGAGGTAAAACCTTCTGGCAAATCGAAAATGGGGAGTAGAATATCTTTTTTTAGATCAGGAGTCTCAATCTTATCCACTATTTCAGCAGTATTGTAAATTGCTTCGGGGAGATCTTCAAATAGCTGCGTCATTTCCTCTGGTGACTTTAAATAAAATTGATCACCATCAAAACGCATTCGATCTGGGTCGTCATAGTCTTTGCCCGTTTGAAGGCACAACAGAATATCCTGAGCAACTGAATCCTTAGAATCAATGTAGTGAACATCGTTGGTGGCAATCATCTTCACCTTGTGCTTTCTGGACCATTTCACCAATATTTCATTGCACTTATCCTGATCCTTTATGCCATGTCTTTGTAATTCTATGTAATAGTCCTCACCAAATATATCAAGCCATTCAAGGAAAAGTTTCTCGGCTTCATCCTCTCCCTTTCTTAAAATTGCTTGATTAACCTCACTTGCAAGACAACAAGTTGTGGCAATTAGGCCATCCCTGTATTTTCTTATGACTTCTTTATCAATGCGCGGTTTGTAGTAGAATCCCTCCAGAAATCCTATAGATGAGAGTTTGGAAAGATTTTTATAACCCCGCTCATTTTTCGCCAACAAAACCTGATGAAAAATATGCTTCTCTGAATTGCCTTCCGTTACTCTATTTTGTCTATCGAATCTACTCCCTGACGCTAAATAAAACTCACTACCAATAATTGGCTTAACACCCTGTTTATTTGCTTCGTTAACAAATTCAGGTACACCATACATATTGCCATGATCTGTTATGGCGAGGGCTCCCATGCCATATTCCTTCGTCTTGGCCAATAGCGGCTTTATTCCAGCTGCTCCATCAAGCAGAGAATATTGCGTGTGTACGTGAAGGTGAGAAAAATCCATGCGTCAACCAACTGTTTTACAGGTACTTACCAATTAAATACCTCTATCCTTTCAACTCCATAAAATTACAAAAGCATTGGCCATATGCCACAATACTTACTAACAAATTATTCACATCGTTTTCAATCAGGAACATTTTATTCCGATTACTTTCAATTGTGGAATATATATCGCAATTTTGCACGCTTTTATAAGAAAGAAATAACAATTCAAAACAGTAAACGATGCCGGCTAAAATTAGACTAACAAGACACGGGAAAAAGAAAAAACCTTATTACCATATAGTAATCGCTGACTCACGCTCACCAAGAGATGGAAAGTACATTGAGCGAATTGGCAATTATGACCCCAATCAAAACCCGGCTGTAATTAACATTGACGAAAGCAAGGCTCTGGAATGGTTGATGAAAGGTGCTCAACCTACAGATACCGCAAGAGCAATATTGTCATATAAAGGTATCATGCTGAAGAAGCATTTAATGCAGGGCGTTGCTAAAGGCGCTTTGACTGAAGCTGAAGCTGAAAAGAAGCATCAAGCTTGGTTGGCGGAACAAGAAAAGCGAGTAGAAGGAAAGAAAAGCAAACTCTCAAAGGCTAAAGACGATGACGCTAAGGCCCGATTCTCGGCTGAGACAACTGCCAAAGAAGAAAAGGCTGCAGAAGTACTTGCTAAAAAATCAGCTATGGCGGAAGAGGCAGTAAGAGCTGCTGAGGAAGCGGAAAAAGAAGCCGCTGATGCTGAGGCTAAAGAAGAGGCAGAATTGTCAGGGGAAAGTACTGACGAGGACACCACAGAAGGAAGTGATGACGGAGCAGAAGAAAAGAAAGAAGATGACTCAGATTCCAAAGATTCAGATGATGTAAAATCAGACGATTCCACGGAAGAGCCGGCAAAGGAAGAAGATGCTAAAGAAGAAGCTGCGGAGGAAGTTAAAGAAGAATCTACGGGAGAGCCTGCCAAAGAAGAGTCGAAAGATGAGGCATCTACAGACGATGATGCCAAAGAAGAAACAGCAGAAGAGCCCGCAAAGGAGGAAGAGACCAAAGAAGATACTACCGAGAAAGATTCATTAGAAAAAGAAGCTGTAGAAGATGCATCTTCAGAAGAAAAGGCTGCTGAAGAATCTTCTGCTGAAGAGGGCACTGCAGAAGGCGAAGAGGCAGATGCACCCGCCGAGAAGTCAGAGGAAGACAAGTCGTCTGAAGCGGAAGCGAAGGATGAAGCACCTGAAGAAGCGTCTAAAGATGACGATGCAACAAGCGATGAATCGAAGGATACAAAAGAGGAAGAACCCGGTGCAGACTCAGAAGAAAGTGAGCCTGAGAAGGAGTCCTAAAGACAACTCTTTCCTTTAAATTCTGGCTTAGTTTATTTCAAAAAGATTACACTTAGCACTTTAGGTTGATTATCGAATTCGATAAATTCATATCGCAATTAAAGATTGAGCTAAAAAAACCTTTACCAGGTAATAAAGCTCAATTTAAAATGGCGCCTTACGAGCGAATTCTTAAAGCTGCATCCATAAGGCTCAATCCAAATCCTAAGTTAAGTGCTGTTCTTATTCTATTCTACCCATTCGATGGTAGCATATTTACAACATTGATGCTCAGAAACACTTACAAAGGTGTGCACAGCGCCCAGATAAGTTTTCCAGGTGGAAAGATGGAAGAGGCTGACGAAGATCTTCAAGCAACAGCATTGAGGGAAGCAAATGAAGAGGTAGGGATTGATCCATCCCAAGTGGAAATAATAGGCACCCTGTCGGAAGTTTATATTCCACCAAGCGGCTACCTCGTACAGCCATTTGTCGGTTTCACTCTTGAAAAACCAAATTTCGTACCGAACGAAAACGAAGTTGAAAAATTGATCCAAACTACAGTTGACACTATTATGGACGATTCAATTATTGGAAAAAAGAAAATCCAACTCGGTGGAACAAAATTGAAAATAAAGTATCCATTCTTCGACATCAACGGACACACCGTTTGGGGAGCAACCGCCATGATGATAAGCGAATTAAAAGCTGTTATCAGAAATTCTCAATAATTCCAAGCAATTCCTCAGGACTCATAAGACTTAAAACGTCTTGTAATTCTGAGCGAAGCGAAGGATCTGGTTACAAATTGAGGATGAGATTATTCACTTCGTTCAGAATTACAAAAAAGAGCATGTGCTAATCTCGTTCAAAACAAAAAAACCTCACATATGTGAGGCTTTTGGGTGGAAGATGGGACTCGAACCCACGACCCCCTGGACCACAACCAGGTGCTCTAACCAACTGAGCTACAACCACCGTATAATTTAAGGCGCAAAAATAGTTAAATATTATCGGGTTAATAAGACTAACTACACGTATTTTTCGTTATAAACTATGGTGAATTGCATTGTGGTAACTTTATATGCTAATACTAGTTTAAAGGGAACATGAGCGAAGGAGGAGAAGACATTAGCCTGTCCATTGGGGGAATGACGTGCACAAATTGTGCTCAGTCCATAGTTCAGGCAATTGAAAAAACCGGGGCAACGAAGGTCGATGTAAATTTCATAACATCAGAAGCTCATATTACGCTTCCGGCAGGAAAGGCTACTGATGAAATCTTGAAAGCCGTTAGAAATGCTGGCTATACTGCCTCACCACTTACGAATTCTCCTGCTGACCAAGATGACCATGGTCATTCTCATACGTCTGGGGTAGAAAAACGATTTTACTTTTCCCTTATCTTTACTTTACCCCTCTTTTCTCACATGTTTTTGCCCTTCATCGATATATTGCAAAACCCTATACTGCAACTTTCACTATGTGTTCCTGTATATATTATGGGGCTCCACTACTTTGGCAAAAGCGCTTTTTATTCACTGAAGTCAGGTATTCCGAATATGGACGTCCTCATAACAATGGGTTTCTCCGCTGCATTTTTTTACAGTTTGGCTGGAACAATAATTTTTTGGGGAACACCTGAGCTTCACGATTATTTATTTTACGAAACTGCAGCTACTATTATCACTCTGGTTATGCTAGGCAACGTCATTGAGCACCGATCTGTGGATCAAACAACAACTGCCATATCAGAGTTAAGCAAGATTCAACCAATGACCGCCACACGAATTATTGGTGTCGATAAGGAGGAGAGAGTTGAACAAATCAAATATGAGCATATATTGAAGGGAGATATCTTATTGGTGAATGAAGGAGATAAAATACCTGCTGATGGAAAAATTATTTGGGGTGAATCGCTGATTGATGAATCTATGGTGTCAGGCGAAAGCCTTCCAGTATCAAAGAGAATTGGAGACTTCACTATTGGAGGTACGTTGGTAATTGAAGGTATCATAAGAATAGAGGCGACTAGCCTTGGCGAGGAAAGCATCTTAGCAAAAATTATTGATCTTGTAAAAAGGGCCCAACAGAACAAACCGGATATTCAAAGACTAGGTGACACCATTAGTAACGTATTTGTGCCCGTAGTAATCGCCATTTCAATAGGCACTTTCTTCTTTTCATACTTCCTTTTTGAAATTGATTTACAGAAAGCAATAATGAGTAGCATTGCTGTACTGGTTATTTCCTGCCCATGCGCCATGGGACTTGCCACTCCTACTGCTGTAATGGCTGGAATTGGCCGTGCGGCAAAAAATGGAATTTTAATTAAAGGAGGTGCAGCCTTGGAAGAGTTTGCCAAAGTGAAAACAATTGTGTTCGACAAAACTGGCACCTTGACCACTGGTAAATTTCAAGTATCAGAAATCGAGTGCTTAGAAGGACTAGATGAAAAGCAATTGAAAGACATTGTGTATAGTCTT